>JAKSNE010000170.1 GCA_024400135.1 Paludibacteraceae bacterium | reverse complement strand
TCATTGCCTATATGTTATGTCCCTTCTGCGTGCATTATATGCGCGCCCTATTACAATGTTCTTTCGCAAAGATTTTCTAATCTTTGCTTCCCCCTTAGGGGGTTAGGGGGCTTTCTATCCACCTCATAAGTCACTACATTGTCACAACATAGTCACAACATAGTCACAACATCCCCATAACTTTTATTGCCTATACAAATCCCCTGCAAGACCCATTACGGGTTTTTGACGGGTTCTCGCTAACCCCTACATTAGCCCGGGTGTGCACTATCTTTTGTGGTGTAATCACGAGAGCTGACGGGGATATCACGGGGACGTTACGGGGACATTACCGAAGGGTCTTCGTTCTAAGCCCTTGGCGGACAGTTGCGGACGCGGACAGTTGTTACTTATACACACATACGCGCGGGTGAGGTTTATAAAAACAACTGTCCGCAACTGTCCGCATCCGCAGTCTGCTGAAGGTAGGTTTGTAGCGTGTCTGTAAACGTAGCAATAACGTAGCATAATAGGCCCTGCGTAGCCTTGACAAATCCCCAATTCAACTCATAAAAAAATGTGTTCATCACCTCTATCTGTGTAATAAAGATTCTCATATAATTTTATTATTAGTGCAGGCAACGGCATCGGCACTTGAGGAACGAAACTGCCCCTACTTATTCTATTTATTTATTGGATGAGCGAGTTTACTCGGTCAGACAATAAAGAAATGAATAAGGTAATAATAAAATCATAATCAGCGGAATCTGTGGAATCTGTGAGAGATATTAATAATCGTACCCTTTCTCCGCAAGTTCAACCTAAGTCCAATCAGCAAGGGATAAGCAAGGGATAGGCTACCCCTCTGCAATCCTTCCAAAATCTCCCAATCTTAATAATCGTATCTTTTTGCCCGTCCTGTGCCGCGAACGTTCGCGAGTGGTTGTTTCGCATTGTCCCGCACTTTATGCGGAGTATTGGCTATAAAATGCCGAAAATTGCATAAAATGGTAGCCAATGGCTACCTTTTTTAGCGTTTTTTGCCTGAAAAATTTGCATATATCATTTTTTTGTTGTAATTTTGCACCCGAAAAAGGTAGCCAATGGCTACCATAATTGAATAAAATTAAGTTTATGGCACAGAAATTAACTATTGAAGAGGTGTTTGCACAATGGCAAAACCTACAACCGATCTCGGAGCGAAAGCAACAACTGCTTAGTCGCAAGTTTACAGTTGAGTATAACTACAATAGCAACCATATTGAGGGGAATACCTTAACTTACGGGCAAACGGAGATATTGTTGCTATTTGGAAAGGTTAGCGGAGAAGGTAACCTCAAAGACTTTAACGACATGAAAGCCAGCGATGTAGGATTGAAGATGATGGTAAGCGAAGCTTTAGACCAAATGCCTCTTACGCAGAACTTTATTCGCCAACTGCATAAGACCTTGCTTCGCGAGGATTATACGGAATATCGCACTTTACCCAACGGCGTACAAACGAGTTACACCATCCATGCCGGTTGCTATAAGACGCGTCCTAACTCGGTCATCACTCGTTATGGTGATCGTTTTGATTATGCCTCTCCGGAAGAAACACCCGCTTTGATGTCCGACCTTGTCGATTGGTACAACGAAGCCGAGCAATCCGGGCGATATACTCCTGTGCAGTTGGCTGCTTTGTTCCACTACAGATATATACGCATCCACCCCTTTGAGGATGGCAACGGACGCATTGCCCGATTGATGGTGAACTATATCCTCGCCAAACATGGATACCCTATGATTGTGGTTCGTAGCCGAAAGAAAGATACCTACATTGAGGCTTTACATCAAACAGACAATATGGTTGGAGCTGCACCATCACTTGGTGCACATGCTAAGTTGAAAGATATTACCAAGTTCTTAGCCTATTTCGAGAAATTGGTAATTGAAGAAATATCTTCAGATATTGCTTTCATACAAGAAACTTCTCCTGATGTTTGGTGGTACGATGGACAACGCATTACATTCCGCAGTTCTAATAGTAGCGAGATATTGCGCACGTTACAGATTCGCCCAAACATCACGATGGAAGCATTAAGTGAAGTGTTGAATATCAATATAGCTGCCGTTAAAAAACAACTGGCATCTATGTCACAAAAAGGATATATTCAGCGTACAGATACAGGTGAGTGGCATGTGCTTGCAGTAAACGCATTGTGAGGCCGAAAATTACAACCAAATAGAACTATTATGCGTCTTTGCCTTGTAACAGATATTACCGAACACCTCGTAGAGGTCGTTCGCTCAGCCGTCGCTGGCGGCGTGACGATGGTGCAACTGCGGGAGAAAACGGCAGACACGCGCACGTTTCTGGAGCGCGCTTTTGCCCTCAAGCGTCTGCTGCAATCAACCGGTGTGCCGCTTATCATCAATGACCGCGTGGATATCGCTTTGGCGGTGGATGCAGACGGGGTACATCTTGGGCTATCGGATATGCCGGTCACGATAGCGCGTCAACTCTTAGGACCCGATAAGATCATCGGTCTATCGGTAGAAAACTTTGAGCAGATTAAGGAGGCGAATAGGTTAGATATCCAATATATCGGCATCTCGCCTATCTTCGCGACGCCAACGAAGACGGACACTAAGACTCCTTTTGGTTTAGAGGGCGCACGGCAAGCGGTAGCGTTGAGTACTCACCCCACCATCGGTATAGGCGGTATCAATGCGAGCAATATAGCAGCAGTTC
>JAKSNE010000017.1 GCA_024400135.1 Paludibacteraceae bacterium | reverse complement strand
GGCATTGATGCCGATGTTTGTGTGGGCACAAACAGTTATCGTTGATTCCACGCAGGTGGATTCGTTACAAACATCTTTGGATACGGTAGCGGTTGTGGAAGACACTATTCCCGAGTATCCGTGTATTTTTGATTCCTTATCTTATGTAAAGGTTTATCAAGATAGCACTATTTATGCCTTACTACATGACAAAAGAGTAGGAGAAGAAAACCGCCCTGTGGTGATTGGATATAGGGTGCAAGTGTTCTCGTCTAATCGTCAACAGGTAGCCAAGACGGAGGCTATCGAGTTGCAGCAGAAACTGGAGCGAGCCCTTCCTGTGGAGGTGTATGCCCAATATATTTCTCCGTTTTGGAAGGTGAGAATAGGCAATTTCTTAACGTACGAGGAAGCGAAACAGTTTAAGGAGAGTTTGCTATCCCAATACCCTTCTTTGATAGCGGATACGTATATTGTTAAGGACCAAATCAACGTAAGACAATGACGCAGGAGTTTGAACCTAATCAACAGATAACCAATCAGATAGCAGCGAATGTAGAACAGATACTCTCTGCTATTGGAGAAAACGAGCATCGTGAAGGACTGCTTCGCACTCCCCAACGTGTGGGTGAGGCGTTGCAGTTCTGTACCAAAGGATACAACGAAGATCCCGAAGCTATCTTACGTTCGGCATTGTTTGAAGAAGACTATCGTCAGATGGTGGTGGTGAAGGATATTGACTTCTATTCGTTGTGTGAGCACCATCTGCTGCCTTTCTTTGGCAAAGCGCACATTGCTTATATCCCCAACGGGAAGATTACGGGACTGAGTAAGATTGCCCGAGTAGTGGATGTGTTTGCGCGTCGATTGCAAGTGCAAGAGCGAATGACGACACAAATCAAAGAGTGTATTCAGAACACCCTCAATCCGTTAGGTGTCATGGTGGTTATCGAGGCAGAGCATTTATGTATGCAGATGCGTGGGGTACAAAAAGAGCACGCTATCACAACCACATCCGATTTTACGGGTGCGTTCAATCGTCCCGAGACACGGGAAGAGTTCTTGAAACTGATAGGAAAATAATCCCATTTACCTATTCATTACTAAGATTTTAGCTATACTATGTTTCCCGTCGGGAGCATTGCAAAGGGCTGTATAGACACCCGAACTGACGCGTTGTCCGGCACCATTGCGAAGATCCCAAATAGCGATACCACCATTACTTGACGTTTTGCAAACGAGTTGACCAGCTTGATCAATGATGTTTACGTCACTTTTGTCCATCAAGCCGGTGATGGTCACCACACCGTCGTAGTTAGGACGAATAGGATTGGGATAAGCTAAGATCTCCGTATACGTCTCAAATGGTTCAGCGGCATCGCTACGGAAACTAACCAATCCGGCAGCCGTACCAATAAACACTTCGCCCGAGGTGGGATGAATAGCAATAGAGGTGATATTATTCGATAACAGAATCGAGTTTTCTACGGTGAAATGGTGAATAGTCGTCATTCCATCTTCAGAGACGAGGTAAACACCGGAACTCTCAGTTCCAATCCATTTACGGTTACCGCCATCCACGGCAATCGTCGTTACGTTATCGTTGGCTAATAGGTAATCCGCCAGTCCTGTTCCGTCGTTGCGAGGAATGATAATACGTTTGCAAGCGTTGGAACTGAAGAAGTCCGTTTCGGTTGGGATAATAAAAACGCCCCCTTCCATCGCAACCCAAAAGTCTCCATTATGATCTTGCGCCAATTCGTTTACTTTGGTTAACGTGAATTTCTCATTGTTCTGATCCAACATCTCGTTACGGAAGACGTAGCGATCGTCATTACCTTTCATTGGGGTGCCATTATCGTTAATAAGGCAGATTCCCACCGAACCACGTTGATTGATATACCATTTATATTGACTGTTTCGTTTATCTATCCAAATACCCTTAACGGTGTTGGCGGTAACACGTTGACCCTTATACGTGAAGTTATATCCCGCCCATTGTCCAGTAGTTAAATTCATTACATTGATGGTGTTAGGCCTTGTCTCCGGTTGGAGTATCCATAAATATCCATTATCCATCGTGACGGCATCTGTTCTAACATAATTGAGGTTGTTTTCAACCAGCGATAAAAGCGAACAATTGGGCACTCCTTCAGTATATTGTTTGTAAATACGATTGTTTTTGTATTCCAGCATACCGTGTCCATAGGTGGACATATAAAAATGACTATCATCGTTAGGATCAACAGCAACGGCAACTAAGTCGGTGGGCTTGACGTTGAGTACCTGTTGGGTATGCTCGTCTGTTTCGTAACCCCATTCGTCATTTTTGTAAAAAGCAAAGGTAGTTGTTACTTTTCCTTTATCTGCCCAACGTGTTCCGGGACAGATAAAGAGTTTCTCTCCTGCAAACTGCAAATGGTAGATTTCGTTCCTTACGGGTCCACTTGGAATATAGTGGTTAACCATTTGTTGGGATTGTTTATTCCACTCTATCAATCCCAACTCCTTTCCTGCCAACCAATAGCGCTGTGTCTGTGTATCAAAGACACCCGTTTTACTCGCGAGAGACGAACAGATACAATCCAATTGCCCATCATTTATTTCAAACAAATGAGGTGCCCCATCGGTGATAAAGAGTTTGTTCGCTTGAGCTTTCAGTTGAACAAAAGAGGCGGAGGGGAACTGCATAATCCATTCTCCATTTACGCGTTCGTAGAGTTTTTCTCGATCAATCACCCATAAGCTATCTTGATAACTCACCATCCATGTAGGGGCGACTAACAAAGAGGGTTCTATTGTCCAGTGGTTATAGTTGATGAGTTGATCTTTGAGACTTCCTTTATACAAGTCTGTTCCGCTAAAAGCGAAAAGAGTGTCGTTGGCAATCGCCAGTTCGGTAATAGATACAGAGGATGCATTCGGACCGATATAGTAAGTATCTGCCACCTCTTTTTTCTTGAGGTTGAGTTCGATAATTCCAAAGTTTGTTCCGATGAAGGCTATATTGTTGTGAACGCAAAGAGCTTGAATCGCGATTGCCGTAGAAGACTGAAACAGATCCGGAATATCATTGATATCCCCATCAGAGGAAATAATGTCAATCATGTTGTTATCATACACAACCAATACCGCATCTTGTGCTTTTATATAGGCTATCCGAGAAATCTCACCCCCATGCATTCCTTTGCCTTTGTTCCAACGAGTAATACTACCATCGCGTTTATCCACAGAAAAAAGAGCTGTTCCTGCCAGTTCGTACACACGCTGTTGGGTAATGACTGCATCCGTTGGATTAAAATACGAGGCATAACTTTCCCACTGGAGCATAGTTCCCTCATCGACGGGCTGTGTGTCATCGCTTGCCAATAAAGGCAGCCAACAACAAAGACCAAATAGCCAAAACAGTTTTTTCATTTCTATTCTTGTAAAAGGTTATATAATGCTTGCACCGCCCGTGCGCGGTGGCTAATCTCATTCTTTATAGAAGCTGGCAGTTGAGCAAAAGTCTTTCCGTAGTCTTCGGGTATAAAAAGCGGATCGTATCCAAAACCACCTTCTCCTTTTTCTTCTGTGGCTATTGAACCATTGACAATGCCTTCCACCTGTTGTTCTTTGCCTTTGCGAATCAACGTGATAACCGTTCTAAAACGAGCTCGACGATCCGTCTTGTCGGCTAATTCTCGCAGGGCTTTGGCACGGTTATTACTGTCCACCGCCGGTTCTCCTGCCCATCGAGCGGTGCGAACCCCCGGTTGATTCCCTAATGCGCGAATCTCCAAACCGGTATCGTCCGAGAACACGCCATCAACCGCGAACTCAGGATGGTCTGCGAGATAATCGGAAACGACACGAGCTTTGATAAGCGAGTTCTCTTCTAACGTAGCCCCGGTCTCCTCTATCTCGTCCTCGAAACCTATATCCCGAAGACTGAGGATCTCGTGCCCCGTTAGAATAGCTCTCACTTCATCTAACTTATGCTTATTATTACTCGCAAATACCAGTCTCATTCTCTACACTCTAAACTCTAAACTCTACACTCTCATCTAAACCCTCGGCTTGATATCGAGTTTCACGGGTTTAATCATGTTTTCGGGGCTGAGGATGGTGTCCAACTCCTCTTTGGTCAGCACGCCGTGCTCTAAGACAAGGTCATAGACCGGCTTGCCCGTTGCCAATGCCTCTTTAGCAATCTTTGTGGAGTTCTTGTAGCCGATGATCGGATTGAGTGCGGTCACGATACCAATAGATCCTTTGATATAATTGCGGCAGTTTTCGGCATCCGCTTTGATTCCTTCAACGCAGTATTTGCGGAGCACATCAAAACCGTTCATCATTATCTCAATACTCTCAAAGCAGCATTGAGCCATGGTCGGCTCCATCGCGTTGAGTTCCATTTGAGCGGCTTCGTTGCAGAGGGCTACGCACAAATCATTACCAATTACCTTGTAGGAGATTTGGTTCATTACCTCCGGTATAACGGGATTCACTTTGCCGGGCATGATACTACTACCCGGCTGACGAGCAGGCAGGTCCAACTCGTGCAAACCGCACTTCGGTCCCGAACCAAGCAGACGAAGGTCATTGCTGATCTTATTCATCTTCGTAGCGATACGACGGAGTACGCTGGAATAGCCAACCATACAACTGGTATCACTGGTAGCCGCCACTAAATCGTTGGCTAACTTAATATTCCAACCCGTAATCTTTGCTATTGCTTCGGTGCATTTCTCCGCGTAACCCGGTTGCGAGCAGATACCCGTACCGATAGCCGTTGCACCCATATTGATGGTTAAGAACTCCTCGGCAGCGTAGTCTAGATGAGCAATCTCATCTCTTAAGATAGACGCGAATGCGCCAAATGTCTGACCAAGACTCATCGGAACAGCATCTTCGAGTTGGGTACGACCCATCTTAAGAATAGGAGCAAACTCTTGGGCTTTCGCCTCGAAAGCAGCAATCAGTTCTTCGAAGTGTTTCTTATACTCCAAGTGCATCGCGTATAATCCTAAATGGATAGCCGTTGGATAGGCATCGTTCGTGGATTGACTTCCGTTCACGTGGTCGTTAGGGCTGATAATCTTATACTCGCCCGGCTCGTGTCCCATGATCTGCAACGCGCGGTTGGCAATAACCTCGTTCGCGTTCATATTCGTGGTAGTACCTGCGCCACCTTGAATCATGTCAACAGGGAACTGGTCGTGCCACTTGCCTTGCAGGATCTCTTCACAAGCTTGCTTGATAGCTTCGAACTGCTCTTTCGTCAGCAAGCCAAGTTCGTAGTTCGCCATCGCAGCACCGAGTTTGGTATATGCCAAACCATTGATAAACGTAGGATAATCCTTGAGTTTAAACTTACTAATTGGGAAATTCTCTATTCCGCGAGCGGTTTGTACACCATAGAGGGCTTCTGCCGGAATGTCTAATTCGCCAATCAAATCACTTTCTTTTCTTGTTTTCATGTTTATAATGTGTTTAAGTTAATATTTACGTTTGAGGGTACAAAATTACACAAAATTTCGCATATATCCAAATCTTTTACCACATATATTTGTTTTTTATCCCTAAAATCATGTTTTTTATCCCTATTCGGATCTCGTTATACCATAAATTTGTGTATTTGAAGGAAAAGCACTACCTTTGCACCATCAAAAAATTAAATTATGGTTATGCAACACTATTTATCGCTTATTCAGAACACGATGCGTTCAAACTGGAACCGAGTAGCAATTACGGATTTTGGAGGTTCAGTAGAATATACGCACGGTCAGTTAGCAGAACAAGTCACTTCTTTAACAATTCTCTTTGATAAGATTGGTATCCAACCCGGTGATAAGATCGCTATTTGCGGTCGTAACTGCTGTAACTGGGGCGTGGCGTATATGGCTATTGCGGCTTATCGCTGTATAGCGGTGAGTATCCTGCCTGAGTTTACCAGCGAGAGTATCCACGACTTTGTGAATCACTCCGAAGCAAAGTGTGTCTTTGTCGGTCCTTGGGTTAGGGGTAGAATCGATCTCGAAAAAATGCCCGATGTAGAAGCTTTTATTGCCATTGAAGACTTCTCTGTTATGAGTAGTAAAACGCCGATTTCATCGGAAGAAATAGCCGATCTTTATGCGCAACGTTATCCCAACGGATTGGCTCCTGAAGATTGGATACTGCCCACGGATAATCTGGAAGATTTAGCACTGATCAATTATACTTCCGGTTCCACGGGATCGCCTAAGGGGGTGATGGTGACCAATCTAAACTTGAGCAACAATGTTATGTATGGTTTAGCTAATATCCCAAATGGTCCGGACAAGACCTTGGTTTCGATGTTACCGCTGGCGCACATGTTTGGCTTGATGTTCGAGTTCTTATATCAAATCGCAGGCGGTACGCACGTGTATTTCATTACTAAGAGTATTACGCCGGCGTTGTTGTTAGAGGCGTTCAAGAAGGTACACCCATATATGATCTTGACCGTCCCGTTGGTGATTGAGAAGATCTTTAAGAAGAATATCTTCCCACAAATCAGAAAACCGCTAATACAAATCTTATGGTATATGCCGTTTGTAGGAAGGCAGATCCGCCGTCGTGTTTACGATACGCTGATGCAGACCTTTGGCGGAAAGTTAGAAGTGTTGATTATCGGTGGTGCCGCCTTTAGTAAAGATGTAGAGCGATGCTTGCGGCAAATACGTTTCCCCTATACCTGTGGTTACGGTATGACCGAATGCGCTCCGCTCGTTTGCTATGCGAGTTGGAAAGAGTTCGCTTTCGGTTCTTGCGGTCACATCATAGATAACATGGAAATGCGCGTAGAGAGTGCCCATCCGACTTACGAACCGGGCGAACTGCTGGTTCGAGGTGCCGGTGTGATGCGCGGCTATTATAAGAACCTGCAAGCCACCGATAATGTGTTCACTGAAGATGGTTGGATGCGTACAGGAGATATTGGTATTGTTGATAGAAAGGGTAATGTGTTCTTGCGTGGTCGCAGTAAGAATATGATTTTAGGGGCGAGTGGACAGAATATCTATCCCGAAGAGATTGAGGATAAACTCAATAGCCTCGAAGGAGTATCGGAGTCCGTTGTCGTAGAGCGCGATGGCAAACTCATTGGCTTAGTCTTTCCTGAGAACTATGCGGAAGATAAGTTAGAGGAATTACGTTCTTTGATGGAGAGAAACTTACAGAAACTCAATGGATTGCTGCCTAATTTTATGAAAGTAAGTAACCTCGAGATTGTGAAGAAAGAGTTTGAGAAAACGCCCAAGAAATCTATTAAACGCTTCCTCTATAAATAACCCTACTCCCCTACTAGCCCTATGGGCGCTCTACTCCTCTCCACCAGCGATAGCAGATACGCTTTCGCTGCATCGTGGTCGTTGGGAATGGTGCCATCAAGGATGGCATCTTTTATTTTGCTCTTGAGTTCGCCCACGAGTGAGCACGGTTCTAAGTGGAGCAGTTCCATTATTTCCAACCCATCAACGGGTGGCTGGAAGTTGCGAATACGGTCACGTTCCTCCAACTCCACCATTTTTTGTCGAACGAGTTCGTAGTTCTTGTGGTAGCGTTGCACTTTCTCCTCGTTACGGGAAGTGATATCCGCATCGCAAAGAAGCATCAAGTCGTCAATATCATCGCCCGCCTCAAAAAGCAGTCGTCTTACGGCGGAGTCGGTCACAATATCCTCAATGAGGTTGATGGGGCGCATGTGTAGATCGACCATTTTCTTGACGTATTCCATTTTTTCGTTCTGAGGCAATTTCATCTTCTTAAAGATAGACGGGATCATTTTTGCCCCGAGGTAATTATGGTTACGGAAGGTCCAACCGCATTGTGGATCCCACGCCTTGGAACGCGGCTTACCGATATCGTGCAATAACGCAGCCCACCGAAGCCAGAGGTTATCCGTTTGTTGGGCGATGTTATCCAGCACCTTAAGGCTATGGAAGAAGATATCTTTATGTGCTCTACCGTCTTTGGTCTCTATCCCTTTGAGTGCCGCCATCTCGGGGAAGATAAGGGGGAGCAAACCGGTTCTATCAAGCAATATCCAGCCAATCGAAGGTTGGGGGGAGAGCATAATCTTATTCAGTTCGTCGTTGATGCGCTCTTTGGTGATAATCCCGATACGTTCTTTATTGCGTACGATAGCGTCAAAGGTCGTAATATTGAGTTGAAAATTCAGTTGTGCCGCAAACCGTATAGCACGCATCATCCGTAACGGGTCGTCCGAAAACGTTATATCGGGGTCGAGGGGAGTACGGATAATCCCTGCGTTCAAGTCTTGAATACCGTGGAAGGGGTCTAACAACTCCCCGTAATGGTCTTTGTTTAGACAAATGGCGAGGGCGTTAATGGTAAAGTCCCTACGGTTTTGGTCTTCCTCTAACGTGCCGTCTTCTACAATCGGATTACGGCTATCGTGACGATAACTCTCTTTGCGAGCACCCACAAACTCAAGTTCGATATCGTGTTTCTTGACTTGGGCAGTTCCATATGTCTTAAAAACACTCAAGTGCGCACCTTTGCCCAATCGTCCTGCCACCTTCTCCGCGAGTTCAATACCGCGACCGACTGCCACAACATCGATGTCTTTGCTCTCGCGATGCAAAAACAAATCGCGAACCCAACCGCCAATCACATAGCATTCGAGTCCTAACTTATCCGCTTCTTCCCCAATCAGGTGCAGCGTCTTACTTTCTATTTGTGGAAAATCAATCTTCATTTATCTGTTTATATATCTCTAAACTCTACACTCTAAACTACTCTAAACTCTAAACTACTCTAAACTCTACACTCTAAACTCTAAACTACTCTAAACTCTACACTCTAAACCCTAAACTAAGTCACTGTATTACAGCGACTTACCCCCCCATTAGCTTTCCACTCACTGGGCAGGCAACCTTTGATATCTTCAAACACGCGCCTAAAAGTTTTAGGACTATTGAATCCACTGAGCAGAGCGATGTCGTTGAGGTTGGTTTTTTGTTTTTCCATCAGTTTGCAAGCGTACTCTATACGTAACGTGTTGATGAAGATGTAAAAGTTCGTGTTCTGATAATGGAAGTACTGCCCGAGATAAGTCCTGTTTGTGTTCAGCATCGCTGCCATCTCATGACTGCTGAAATTAGGCTTTAGGTAGAACGGCTCTTTGGCAAGGGCTTTTTTCAATTCCTTACCAAGGTTCTCGATACGTCGTTTAGAGTAATCGTCTAAGTTCTCAAACTCTGCTGCTAAGGATTCCTCAATGGAGAGTTCTTCCACGTCGCCCTCAAGGTTATCTACACTCCAAACCAACGTCAGCGTACAACCGATATTGAGGATGATGTGAATGATGAGCAGAATAAAGTTCCCTTCGTATATGCCGAGCAGTATTCCTCCAACCATTGTGGTGATAAATATTCCAAAAGGCCACCAGAAACGCCATAGCAGTCGGTTTTCAATGTTGGAGTGTTGTTCCAAAATACGTTTTTCGTAGTTTATGACCCTTCGGATATAGAGGACGCACATAATACTCATGTACGCAACCCAAAACGAGATTGAACTCAAGTATAACGATTCGGTAGGGTGGATACGGAATAAGATATAAACCACGGTCGGAGCGATTACCGGAATTAGGATGTTGACAATTTGTTCCTTCCTCACTTTCTCCACCATGTTAAAGATAAACAGGAAGAAAAACGGAAAACACACAATCATGTACAACAGCGCATCCTGTTGAATATACTGTCCCCACAAGTCAGGGTTCTTATGTCCCCACTCTGGCAAATAAGCAACCAATCGGCTGGAGTAGATATATAGACACCCTAAGGCTATCAATATCCAACCACCCAATTTACGGACGGGGATATTCGCCTTAAAGTCGGGCTTCTTCATCGGATACTCGGTGCGAATAAGATAGATGCCGCAAAAGAAAAACGTGGCGAGCATCATTCCCATCGCGACGGCATAGATGGCTATAATTGTAAATGATTCCGGCATAATCAATTTGTGTTAGTTTTTTCTTTCTCGAAAATTAGTCTGCAAAGATACGCATTTTTTTTCGTTTTCGCAAGAAAAAAATGTATAAATACACAAATTCTAAAAGATTATAGTCGTTTTTTAGCAAAAAATTTGTCTATCTCTATAATTTTTTGTACTTTTGTGTAGTTTTTCGATGGACTATGAAGATTCTTGTCGCACCACTCAATTGGGGATTAGGTCACGCCTCCCGTTGTGTTCCTCTCATTACTCGTCTATGTCGTGAGGGACACGAAGTCGTCTTGGGTGGCGATGGCGATGCGCTAACTTACCTCAGGCAGCACTTCCCTCACTTGCGCTCTATCGAGTTAGCGCAGTTGAACTTACGGTATAGTGCAGGCAAGAGACAGGTGCTGGCGATGATGGTGGCTATTCCTAAACTGATAGCCTTCTCCATTCGCGACCATCGACTGTTAAAGCGTCTTCAGTCGGTTGAGCACTTCGACCAAGTCATCTCCGACAACCGCTTCGGACTATATCTTACCCCGACCGCTCTACACTCTACACTAGCCCAAAGGGCGTCAACTACTCTAAACTCTAAACTCTCAACTCTACACTGTATTTACATCACTCACCAGTTACATATTATGCTCCCTCGCCCTTATAAGTGGCTTGAACCTTTTGCTTCGCGCCTGCACGCGTATATATATAATAAGTATAGTGAGGTTTGGGTTCCCGACACCCCCGACCACCGCCTCAGTGGCGAATTATCAACTATAAACTCTAAACTTATAAACTACTCTACACTCTCAACTCTACACTCTAAACTAAAATACGTCGGTCCCCTCTCGCGTTTTGCAACTCTCAACTCTAAACTAGCCCAAAGGGCGTCAACAACTCTACACTCTAAACTCTCAACTCTAAACTCCTACAAGGCAGTAGCCTTGTTCAGTGGTCTCGAGCCTCATCGCACGTTGTTCGAGCAAGCTATCTTGGAACGTTTTAAGGGGCGTGAGCAGGAGGTGTTGTTAGTAAATGGCAAAGTTAATAAGCAACTATCGGATGAAGAATTGGCGTATTATTTATTGAATGCTCAGACGATTATTTGTCGCAGTGGTTATTCTACGATAATGGACTTAGATGCCTTGGGAGTGTTAGATAAAGCGGAGCTGATTCCCACACCCGGCCAACCGGAACAAGAATATTTAGCAGAAAAATTTGCATATATCAAAAAAAAGTAGTACCTTTGCACTCGAATTTATGACTTTTATCGCAATCATATTGGTTTTACTGCCGCTTTTGGTCTTTATTCTCTTCCGTCTTCACGATGCACATCGAGGTGTGACGTTGGTCTCAGAAGAAGATTTTGAGTTAGCTCGTTATGTAGAGACGCATCATCGTTGGATAGCGTTTTGGATGTTAGTGCCCGGGTGGTTATTGGCGGCATTAGTGACGATAGATTATTTACATTATTTCTATGCGTGGGGGTTTTTCAGTCCAATTTTTCATGTAGAGTACGACCTTCCCGAAAGCGGTGAGATTACCCTTTACCTCTCGTGGGTATATTTAGCATTAGGAACGTTGTGGATGATTCATAATTTTGTTTGTATATCTCGGATTAACCACTCTTTGGACAAATTAAAGGACGAAATCAAGTAAGAATAAAATAAAGCGGTTTACCTGCGTAGGTAAATCGCTTTTGTTATGCGTAGGGCTATGCGTCCAAAAATCAGTAATAAGAGGATGAAGAAGCCCCAAGTGCAGTTTTTGTAAAACTTGGAAGTCCCTTCCCGACAGCCCATATTTGGGCGTCCCCCTGAAGGGGGCGGTGTTGGTTCGCGAATGGTCTGCGTGTGCCAACGTTCGACAAAGACCGTGTCCACTCTGATTTTTATATCTCTCACAGATTCCACTGATTCCGCAGATTTTGCGCCTCCTCCGCTGGGGAGGCTTTTCGGCTTGCCATCGTAACGAGTCGCTACCTCGTAGCTCCTGTTGTTATCTCCGGCAACCCTTTGCTGATTCCACAGATGATTAATGGCTTGCGGATTACTCTCCCTTCCCTTTAGGGAGGGGGTGGAGGTAGGCTCCGTTCCTTGTTTATAGGTGATACTGATAGAATCACGAAGGACGAACGGCGCAACTGCCGTCTGTGTCTTGCACGCGCAAAGGACCGATAAAAGAATAATAAATATAAAATATCTTGTCTTCATAACTTTTAACTTTTAACTTTTAAACTTCTCTAAACTCTAAACTCTCAACTCTCAACTAAGAGCGATAGCGATAATGGTAATCAATTCCTAATAGGCTACCTACGAACGTGAGGGTCTCACCGTATGCGACAAGCACGGAGGAGTGTATCTCGCCTTTAGGGGGATAAGCGAAGCCTAAGAATAGCAGTACAATACCTGCAATACATAAGGCGGTCGCAATCAGTAGCTGTATAAGACTGTTTCGGTTCATAGTTAGGGTTTAGTTTTAAAGTTTAGAGTGGAGAGTTTAGCGTTTAGAGTAGTTTTTATAGTTTAGAGTTTATTAGTTTATAGTTTGGTCGTTTTTCTAAAACGATGGCTCACCAGAGCCAATGAACTTATTAACTTATAACTTTTTAACTCTCAACTACTCTACACTCTAAACTCTCAACTCTCAACTAATCCTCCGAAGGAGTGATCAAGTCGCCGTTAGCGTCGTACTCGTCGTTCCATTGTTTCCAAGCAAAGCCGAATAACGAACCAACTTTGAACTGACTCTCGTACGCCTTGCGGATAGCCACTTGCTCCTCAGTGGGAGTGCCACTTGCCGGAACGGCTAAACGAGCGCGGATAGCCGCAGACACTTTCGCAAAACGGGTGCGTTTCGCTACTTGGTCGGCAGAGCTGCCCCCATCGTAGGGGTTGCACATCTTACCGGTGTAGGTCTTACCCGTGCGTTTGTTCGTGCGGAAATACACATCGCTGTGCTCACACACTTTCTTGGACATCGACTTGATAGTCTCCAAAGGTCTAATTAAAGCCATAGTTGTTTAGGTTTTTGGGTTACACATCTGTTTTCGGGTCGTTTCTTTTAATACGTCTTCCCTTTCCGTATATCTCGATGAATCTTGCTCTTGCTGCGAGTTGTGCAGGGGTGGGTTTGCGTTTGCGTGTCGGGCAACGTTTGAGGTACATTCTGCCTGTGCGTTTGTTGTGGCAAAAGTAATATCGCTCGTTCACGTTCTCGGGGTTTATGCCGGATACTACACCACTCATCAACTGAAAAGGTTCGTTAAGTTCAATAATCATGGTTTATTCTTTTATCTCTCACAGATTCCACAGATTTCTTATCTCGGCATAGCCTCGAACGATTTTTTCACTGATTCTTTTTATTATTCCTCCTATTTATTTATTCTTGGATTGTGAGTAAACTCCCATCCATCAAATAAATCAATAGTAGGGGCAGGTTCACCTGCGGTTCACCCACCGCACCGCGTACCGCGTTGCCTAATAAACTCATTCCACAGATACCCTTTCCCTAGATACGGTTTTCCCGTTTCATCGGGACAACCATGCTACTTCCGCAGCCACAATAAGGGCTTATTGGTGGTTTTTATTCCATAGATGATAAATAAATGTTCTGTGTAATTTCTCCCAATAATTTATTATTACAACGCGCCGTTGCGCGGTGTGGAAGGTGATGTCGGCTCTGCCGAAGGAGCCTTCCTTTTACTTTTTAGTTTTATTATTGGATAGGAGAGCTTGCTCGGCTAGACAATAAGAAAATAAAAAGAAATAATAAATTATATATCAATCTGCGTAATCTGTGAAATCTGTGAGAGACTTTAATAGTCCTTGGGGCGCTCATTTTTATTAAACCTTTCCATTTTTGGAAATAGGGGTTTATATTGCTCAAACGCCTCATTAAGGGCTGCGTTATAGTGTTTGATTTCGGAACCGCACTCTACGACTGCCATCGCCATTACGATGTTCTTCAGTCGCGGGTCGTGGTTGCTTATCGGTTCTTGACCACCTATCCCCGTCCACGCACAGACTTTTGCAAGGTAGCCTTTCGGGTCGTTTCCGTCCTCTGCCGGTGCCCATCGGTTGATGATGGCGGAGAGGGTATTGAGGCGGTAGCGGTAGATGTACGTATTCCCGATTAACTTTAACGCTGCAAGGAAGCCTTGATACATAAAGTTGAATTGCTCAAATTCCGGAGTGCCTCCGGTCTCGTTAAGGGCTGCGCGATCATTGTTCGCCTCTTTCGGGTACTTGCCCGTCCAGTTGTTTTTCTCGTTGAAGCGGATATTAAGCGGATTACAGTTTCGTATGCCTCTCGGTGTTTCGGGGTTCTTGCTTTTGGGTACATAGCAATCGGGTTGTAAAAAGTTCTGCCTTTCCATAGTTGTTTGTCGGTGTTTTTGAAATTCGGTGCAAAGATACAACATTTTATATCGGTTTGTCAAGCGATTAGGTGAATAAATGCAAAAAAGGGGTAATTTATTCACCTGCGGGCATAAAATAGACCCTAACCCCGACCCTTTCCCTCGTAGGGCAAGGGAGAAATGGGATAGATACAAAAAAACCGCTCCGAGGATTGCTCGAAGCGGTCGTGTATTTAGATAATTAACTTGTCCGAAGTTTAGTTGCAGACAGGGCGAATACCATAACCGGAGAAGCGAGCACCGTATGTTAATTCATAGTGCGTGACTGGAAAGAATCTGAACTCCCACCCAAACGGTCCATTAGAAAAAGAACCATCATCATAATACAACGATGAGGACCAATATGCGCCTTGGCCATATTCACCCCGGTTTTTCGGCAAGAAGATGGAGTTGCCTGTTTTTTTGCTTGTAACAAGATCACCCGCCACTCCGTTTTGTTCTGTCTCCTCCCAAGTGCAGTTGGCTTCATTCATCAGTTCTGCCCATTCGGCTTGAGTCGGTGTGCGCCAACCACCGCCCCAATGCACATGAGCGGCATCGTCTTCCGGTTCAAGAGTTTTCTTGTCATCCGTAAATCCTTCATAACCCCATTTGCTGTTCGCACAATATTTTGTCAGGTAGGCGATGGCTTCTTTGCTGTCATATTCTTTGCACCACTTGTAGTTGTCCCAACTATATTCAGTTTTAGGCTCCGTCTCACCCCAAGCGAAGTAGTCACCAAATTCTTCCGGTTCCGTAGCACCTACATTGCAGGTAGCCCAATAAGGACCATTCTCCCACATCTGAACACCCATATGACCATTAACTGTCTTTGTGGTTCCCCAGACCTCCAATTCGGAGAAGGTAGTAACCTTGTTGGTAGCCGGAGCTTTGGGTAGTTGCTTGGTCATAATCGTGACATCCTTTAAGTTCTCCGTCTTTTTGAAATAGAGGGTAACCTCAGGTGCACTTGTTCGGATAGGAAAATAAACCGTTGTGGCGGTGGTGGTATTTAAGGCAAGAGGAGTGCTAAACGTCATCGTGTAGTCCAATATCTCAAAAGTCGTCAGCGACACTGTAAGAACCTTAATCTTCGACAAAATATCCGTTCCTTTGAGTTTCAGCCCGATAACGGGACCGAAATTGGCAATCGTGAAGTTGCGCCCTGCCCCCGTACCATCGGCAAAGGGACGGTAGTTGCCCTCTACATACGGAACAGTAAATACGGCTCCAACAGGGGTCCCTTTTGGTTTAGGCTCATAGCCATAAGCCACTTTATAAGAGGACATATCGGACAACAACTCG
>JAKSNE010000169.1 GCA_024400135.1 Paludibacteraceae bacterium | reverse complement strand
CAGGAATAAGGTTTATGAATGACCGTTTTGGTTTGTTTACCAATCAGGCATTGCACGTGGAATATTGCTATCGTCATCCGTTAGGGAAAGGCTATTTGAGTGCGGGAGTGGATTTGGGTTTGATCAATGTGGGGTTTAAGGGAGACAGTGTGAACTTAGGTCAGATGAAGACCGCCTATTTTGATAAGAACGATCCGCTTATCCCCTCCTCGTTGAAGTCGGACATGAAGTTTGATATGGGTGTGGGATTGTATTACTCAACGGCAACATGGTGGGTGGGAGCCAGTTATAGCCACCTCACGCGTCCCAAAGCGGAGTTGGATATGGAGAATGGAAAGCAAGCGGTAGTGCCGGTAGTGGGAACGATGTATGTGAGTGGAGGATATAAGTTCCGCTTGCCACACAATAAAGAATGGGCGCTCACTCCCTCGGCAATGGTGATGTCGGATTTTAGTTCGTGGGACGTGAACTTGACGTTGATGTGCGATTATTTGAACAAGTACCGTTGGGGATTAGGGTATCGGATATTAGGGAGCGTGAATGTGCTTGTCAATATTGATATTATCAGTGGTTTGACCATTGGATATACGTGTGAGATTCCGACGAGTCGGTTAATCTCTGAGAGTTTTGGAACGCATGAGATTTACTTAGCCTACAGCTTTGAGATTCTCAAACCCAAGCGAACAAATAAGTACAAAAGTGTAAGATATTTATAAATAAAAATAGTTATGACAATGAAATGTAAAATGCTATCCTTTGCTATCCTCGCGATAGCCATGGTCAGTTGCAACAAGCCTGCCGGTGAGCTGGTGGGTATCTCAACCAGTCCGTTTACAGAAGCCACTCCATACGGAATGGTTCTAATCAATGGTGGTGCTTTTATGATGGGAGCCAACACCCAATCAGCCATTTTTGAGGAGCCCGACAACCTTGTAATGGCTACCGTAGAACCTTTTTGGATTGATCAAACAGAGATTACGAACTCGGAGTATCACCAATTTGTTAATTGGGTACGTGACTCTACTGCGCTTACCTTATTGGTAGAAGCAGGACTACAAGATTATGCTATTGTTCCACGCGATGGCGACTTTGATGAAGAGAACTATGTTCTCAATTGGAAAAAGATTATTCCATGGAACGGCAAAGACGAAGATGCTAAAGAAGCATTGGCTTCTATGTTCTATTCCAATGGTCAGTTAAATACGAACAAACTCTTTTATGCTTACCAATGGATGGAATATGACCAAGCGGCTCTTCCAAGAAATCTTTACAATGTAGCCAATGCCGGTTATTCCGATAATGCCGTTGCGCGTGTAGATACCGCTTGGATTGACGAAGAAGGACGCATTCAAGAACGCACCATTGAGCGTAAAGTGACCGAACCGAAAGATTTTATTTCGAATCGTATCATTGCCATTTATCCTGATACACTCGTTTGGGGAAGGGATTTCCAACATTCGTTTAACGATCCGCTTATCAGCAAATATTTCTCTCATGCGGGTTATGCCGATTATCCTGTTGTAGGTGTTAGTTGGGAACAAGCTACGGCTTTCTGCCATTGGCGCACGAATTACTATAATATGCACAATATCGAGGGAGCGCAAGACTATCGTCTTCCTACCGAAGCCGAGTGGGAGTTCGCTGCTCGTGGAGGTAGAAAAATGGCAACCTACCCTTGGGGTAATAACTATGCTCGTACCGCGGACGGCTGTTTCTTAGCCAACTTCAAGCCTTATCGTGGTTCGTATAATGATGACCAAGGTTCGACGACCATGAGAGTGGGTAGTTTCCGTCCCAATGATTACGGATTATACGATATGGCTGGTAACGTAGCGGAGTGGACAAACTCCTCATACCAAACCACCAACAACTCTACCACACATGACCTCAATCCAAGTCTTGTTCATTATGCACACAAAGATGATCCGGATTACCTAAAACGCAAAGTGGTTAAAGGTGGTAGCTGGAAAGACATCAGTTATTTCATGCAATGTGGTGTTCGCACATTCGAGTACCAAGACATGGGACGCTCGTATATCGGTTTCCGCTGCGTGCGCAGTCACATTGGCGGCGTTTATACTGGCTCTAATAATTAAGAATATAATATATTATATATAAGGAATAGTTTAATCATTAAAAAATAGTTCTGTTATGGCAAAAGAAAAATCAAAATTCATGCAATGGTATGAATCGTACAATGGAAAAAAAGTAGTTAACTGTGTGTATTGTCTCGGTGCTGCCGTAGTTATCGTGGGTGCCTTATTTAAGATTATGCACTTCCCCGGTGCTGGTCCGCTGTTGATGTGTGGTATGTGTACCGAGGCTATATTGTTCGCCATCGGTTGCTTTGATAAACCGCACGCAGAGTTTAAGTGGTCGAACGTCTTCCCGCAATTGATTGGTGAAGGTGCTGATCCCGAAGAGTTAGCAGCATTGGCAGACAAACCTCGTCCAACATTGCTTGGTATGGGTGGCGAGAATAATGTTGCAGCAGCAGCACCTGCTACTCCAGAAGCAACGAAAGCTAACGTTCCTGCTTTGACTGACAAAGAGTTTGAGGCATTGAAGGGTAGCATCTCCGATCTCGCCAATACGGCTTCTCAACTGAGCGAAATCGGTAAGATTGCTGATAAGACCAACAAATTAGGTGAAAAGATTGATGCTGCCGGCGCAGCTGCCGATAAGTTTATCGGAAGTCAAGAAGGTATCTCGAATGCTTC
>JAKSNE010000168.1 GCA_024400135.1 Paludibacteraceae bacterium | reverse complement strand
TATCACCGGAGGCTGCCATCTGACGAATAGTGGAAGTCGTTATACGACTGTTTTGTACATGAACGGACATATTTGTGGTTATTAATTAGTGCTTAATGACGGGCGAGGTCGATGACATCGTCTAAGAAATCGGGAAGAGAGATATCGGGATAGAGGTCTTCGGAGGGGACGTCGAGTACGTGGTGTTCGACTTGTCCCGAACGAAGGGTTAAGAACGTCTCAGGATGCTTAACGACCACGCTATCTAACTGTACGAAGCAATCCCATCGTAACTCATTGTGCTTATTCATCATCCCTTGCATCATCATACGCGGATGAAGGACATATACCGACTTAGAGGCATCACGCAAAGCCAGACTTCGCATATTCTGTTTGCGCACACTCAAAACACTCGGATTACTGCTGACAGAGGTGTCGTATAAGCCATAGTAGTCGGAACTCCAAGAAGGAATACCAATAGACGAGGACGGGAAATGAATCTCAACATCGTCTCTTTCAGCATGGTAAGCGTATGAGATGTGATCGGGGTTTTTCTTGGGCGAAGCCAGATAGATAAGCGAACTGATACTATCGGCTATCGGGCAATCCGAATGAACGTGATAATGCCGAACCACCATCCTACATTGGTCATACAGGTGCAGGTTCAAGGGCGCAGCATCAATATCGAACGTGCCACGAAGCGTATTCCAATCCAGTTGTGCTAAGGTGTTCCAACGGCACGTATCGAAATGGAGGCGCAACTCCAGTGTACCTTGCACTCCACGGTGTTTAGCACTCAAATCAGTCATAGGCGATTGCGTGATACATCCATTCAAGTGGGAAACAATATCGGCAAAGTTCTCCAGTTCCTCTTGAATATACGGATTGAGCGCCGAAGCATCAAAACGTAGGTACGTATCCAGCATCACCAACGGATTGATGGAATCGACATGCTCAGCCGGAACAATATCGGACACGGCAAGCGTCATCTTCAGTTGCTCGTTCACGGGGTCGGTCAACTGTATGCGCATCATATCGGGATGGTTCCAGTCGCGCCAAGTCATCATACTACGCATCAGCGGAGCATAGAAAAGCGTGTCGCGTCCCGACTTGTCATACAAAACCACGTCCTCCGTCTCTAAAGCCACCAACGGAAACGAATGGCGGATAGACAAACGCGATTCGCCTAACGAATAAGGCAACGGGATAAGCGGTTTGACCGCCTCGTTTATCCTTGCCGTCACGCGCTCAGGAGGATAGACAAGCTGTGTCAGTATTCGCTCCGTTCCCCATGTGAGAAGGACGAGACCGAGCAAGACAAAAAGCGAGATAATAAGACCTTTTTTCATAGTTTCACACAAAATAGCGTACAAAATTACTACTTTTTTACGATATATGCAAATTTATTTGCACAATTCAAAAATTTTCTGTACCTTTGCAGGCGATTTTGAATAATATAACACTCTATATGAAGAATTTTATTGAAGAACTACGTTGGCGTGGGATGTTACAAGACATCATCCCCGGAACTGAAGAACAACTGAACAAAGAAATGACTGCCGGTTACTTGGGTATCGACCCTACCGCAGATAGTTTGCACATCGGTCACTTATGCGGCATTATGATGTTGCGTCACTTGCAGCGTTGCGGGCATAAACCCATCGCCCTGCTTGGCGGTGCAACCGGCATGATTGGCGACCCATCGGGTAAGAGCGCCGAGCGTAACCTGCTCAACGAGGAGACGCTCAACCACAACGTAGCTTGTATCCGCAAGCAGTTAGAGCACTTCCTTGACTTCAACGGCACGGAGCCTAATGCCGCCGAACTGGTGAACAACTACGAGTGGATGAAGGACTTTACGTTCATTGACTTCGCCCGTAATATCGGCAAACTCATTACCGTCAATTATATGATGGCAAAAGACAGCGTGAAGAAGCGTTTCAATGGCGAGTTCAACTGTGGTATGTCGTTTACGGAGTTCACCTATCAGTTGCTGCAAGGCTATGACTTCTACTACCTCAACACCCACAAGAACTGTAAGTTACAGATGGGCGGTAGCGACCAATGGGGCAACATCACGACCGGAATGGAACTTATCAAGAAGATCACCGGCAACGAAGCGTACGCGGTCACTTGTCCGCTGATTACCAAAGCCGATGGCGGTAAGTTCGGTAAGACGGAGAGCGGTAACATCTGGCTTGACCGCCGTTACACTTCGCCCTATAAGTTCTTCCAGTTCTGGATGAACGTAGGCGACGACGATGCCAAACGCTATATTAAGATCTTCACTTCCCTTGAGAAAGAGGAGATTGATGCCCTCATCGCTGAGCACGATGAGGCACCGCACTTGCGTGTGCTGCAAAAACGCCTCGCCAAAGAGGTGACCTGTATGGTTCATAGCGAAGCGGACTACAACGCAGCCGTAGAGGCAAGTAATATCTTCTTTGGTAACGGCACGATTGAGGCGCTGAAAGAGCTGAGCGAGGAGATGTTCCTGCAAGTGATGGAAGGTGTTGAGCAATACGAAGTGAGCAAAGCGGAACTGGAAGCCGGTATCGCTCCGCTTGACTTGTTGGCAGAGAAGACGAAGATCTTCCCCTCCAAAGGAGAGGCTCGTAAGATGATTCAAGCCAATGGGTTCAGCATGAACAAAGCGAAACTCACTGACCCGCAAACGCCTATCACGTGCGCGTCCTTATTAAATAATAAGTATCTATTGTTCCAAAAGGGCAAAAAGAACTA
>JAKSNE010000167.1 GCA_024400135.1 Paludibacteraceae bacterium | reverse complement strand
TTGCCAAAGGAGGGTACACCTCTGCTCGTTACCGGTATAGCCAATCCGCAACCGCTTTACGACTATGTCCTTGCCCAACAACCTAAAGCCGAACTGCTTGCCTTCCCTGATCATCACGATTTTATGCCACCCGAAGTGGAACTGATCAAGTCGCGTGCCGCTTCTTTCGACTATGTCCTCACGACCGAAAAAGACCTAACTCGACTGCAAGCCGCCGGACTCGCCGAAGCCCTTGGCGACCGACTGTTCGCCCTGCCTATCGAAGTCACTATCCTCGACGAAGGCGACCAACTCATCAAGAAAATAGCCACTTATATCAATAAACTATGCTAAAGATTCTTCGCCGATTTATACCGCCCTATAAGCACCACGTTGTGCTGAATATCTTCTTTAACTTGGTATCGACTATTCTGTCGCTTTTCTCGTTTGCAACGATTATACCGGTCTTGCAGATCCTCTTTGGTATCCAGCAAGTCCAAGCCCAATATACACCTCTCTCTGCCTCCCTTCCGCTCGAAGACTGGCTTACGGCACTCAAAGGGAATATGTACTTCTACCTTGACCAACTCATCGCTGTCGAGGGTACCGGCACCGTTTTGCTGCTTTTGGGTGCGGTGCTCGTTGTCCTTACCGGACTCAAATGTCTCACCGCTTGGCTGGCGAACTATTTTATGGTTCCTATCCGCACCGGTGTGCTGCGTGACCTGCGCCAACAGCTTTATTATAAGGTCGTTTATCTGCCCATCGGCTATTTCACCGAGGAACGCAAAGGCGACGTTATGTCGCGTATGACCAACGACGTATCGGAGGTAGAGGCTTCGATAATGTCCACATTGGATATCCTCTTTAAGGATCCTATTATGATTGTGGTCTATCTCATCGCTTTGTTCGTTATCTCGTGGCAACTGACGCTGTTTGTGCTGATTCTCTTACCTGTGGCGGGACTGCTGATTGGTCGTATCGGCAAGAGCCTCAAACGCACTTCGACCAAAGGACAAGAACAGACGGCGGATATCCTCACTCAGATAGAAGAGACCCTTGGTGGGCTGCGCGT
Organism: Paludibacteraceae bacterium; assembly: GCA_024400135.1. Taxonomy (GTDB): domain Bacteria; phylum Bacteroidota; class Bacteroidia; order Bacteroidales; family Paludibacteraceae; genus Colicola. Next base: position 1,691 of record JAKSNE010000167.1, on the reverse strand, counting down.
GGTGAAGGCTTTTAATGCGGAGGAGAAACTCAAGAACCGTTTCGACCAACTCATCAACGACACCCGTCGCACGTTCAACCGCATCAACCGTAGGTATTACTTAGCGCACCCGGTGTCTGAGTTTCTCGGTACTGCGCTCATCGCGGTTCTTATATGGTTCGGAGGAAACCTCATCCTTAATGGGCACACCTTCATCGATGCGGCTACGTTTATCTATTACCTCGTTATCTTCTATTCGATTATCAATCCGGCAAAGGATTTAAGCAAAGCCTCTTACGGCATCCGCCGTGGTCAGGCGTCCCTCGACCGTATCGACAAGGTCCTCAATACCAAGAACCCGATTCTGGAAACGCATTATTCCGAAGGTTCCGGAATATCCGGAGTATCCGGTTCTTTTACCTCTCAGATCGTCTATCAGAACGTCTCCTTCGCCTACCAGTCGGATATACCTGTCCTTCGCGATATCAACCTCACCATTCCCAAAGGGGCGATGGTTGCCCTCGTCGGGCAGTCGGGTAGTGGTAAGACCACCATCGCCGACCTGCTGCCGCGTTTCTACGATGTCAACGAAGGCGCTATCCTCATCGATGGGGTAGATATACGTACTATTCGTCCTTACGACCTGCGCGCCTTGATGGGTAACGTTAACCAAGAGGCTATCCTCTTTAACGACACCTTCTATAATAATATCACTTTCGGTGTTGATACGGCTCAACCGGCGCCGAATGGTCAGACTTGGCAACAAGCTGTTGAACAGGCTGCGCGTATCGCTAATGCTCACGAGTTTATTATGGCTACGCCAGAGGGCTATAACACCATAGTCGGCGACCGTGGCTCGCGCCTTAGTGGGGGACAGAGACAACGTATCTCTATCGCTCGCGCTATCCTTAAGAACCCGCCGATACTTATCCTCGATGAGGCTACCTCCGCACTCGATACTGAATCTGAGCGTCTTGTACAACAAGCGCTCGAACGGCTGATGAAGGATAGAACGTCCCTCGTCGTCGCTCACCGCTTATCGACCATCCGCAACGCAGACCTTATCTGCGTGCTCGACCAAGGGCGTATCGTAGAACAAGGCACCCACGATGAGCTCATGGCTCTTAACGGTCATTATCGCCACTTAATCGAAATGCAGCAATGATACTAATATCTGATTCCGGTTCTACGAAAACTCATTGGCTCCTGATGACCGCTAATGGTCACGCTCAGGACTTTTATACTGAAGGTATCAATCCCGTCTTGCAGTCGCCTGACGAGATACAAACCATTATCGATCACCTCCTCACCCAGATAGGTTCGCTCCTTTGGGCGGGCACGGTGACGCACGTGTTCTTTTACGGTGCCGGTTGTATCCCCGAGAAACAACCTCTCGTGCGCGACCTGCTCGCTCAGCCGTTCAAGCACGCCCAAATAGAGGTGGCTTCTGATATGTTGGGTGCGGCTCGTGGGCTATGCCAACGCGAAGAGGGTATCGCTTGTATCCTCGGAACAGGCTCCGGCTCGTGTTTCTACGACGGGCAACAGATAGCCGCTACCGTTCCCTCGCTTGGGTATATCTTAGGCGACGAAGGCTCTGGTGCTACGCTTGGCAAACGGCTCGTGGGCGATGTGCTTAAGAACCAACTGCCTGAGCCACTGAAGGAAGCGTTCTTGCGCGAGTATAACCTCACCCAAGCTATTATCATCGA
>JAKSNE010000166.1 GCA_024400135.1 Paludibacteraceae bacterium | reverse complement strand
TTGCGGAAGAGGGGGGATTCGAACCCCCGGTACAGTTACCCGTACGACAGTTTAGCAAACTGTTGGTTTCAGCCACTCACCCACCCTTCCTTTGCGTCGCAAAGCGAACGCTACAGAGTTGGACGTTTGTCCGAAATTGCTCCCTTTTTACGAAAGCGGCTGCAAAGGTACTGCTTTTTTTTGGATTGTGCAAATATTTTTGCATTTTTTTGCAAAAAATCTTCATTATTTAGAAGTAGTCGGCACTTGAAGCTCACCAACCTCCTCGATTTGCTTCTTAAATCGTTCTTTCCTAAAGGCTTTCCGTTTGCGCCATCTGACAAGCCGGATAGCGTCACGAACGATATAAAAAGAGCACAACAGCACATCCGCAAAAGCACCACCGATGAGCAGATCATGCGGCTCGTAGGAATACTCGACATTAAAGATCGGACTGAACGCCGCAAAAGCCATCGTACAAGACACGTAATCAATCACCAGCAGAATCGCTACCACCAGCGATATCGACAAGGCAACGATGCGCCCGACATAAAAGTGAGAACCTCGACGACCGACTGTCCGTAAGACGAAAGCGACGAGCGGTCCTAATGCCAATATAATACCTAAAAATTCCATTTTCGGGTACAAAGGTACTCCTTTTTTATTATATATGCAAGAAAAAAAGCAAAAAAACGCAAAAAAATTTGTGTATATCAAAAAAAAGTTGTAATTTTGCACGCTTTTTCGTCAGTAGGCACAAAAAAGTAGCCCCGAGGCAATGTATGAGGTGCGGTCGAACAGCGGATAGCGGAAGCGCAGGAAGCAGTAGTAGCCAAAGCACCAGCAGCATAAAAGACCCCCCAAGCCGCCTACGATGAGTGTTATTAAAAATTTAAAGTACAATGTACGCAATTGTAGAAATTCAAGGTCAGCAATTCAAAGTAGAGGCTGGCAAGAAGTTGTTCGTTAACCGAATGGAGACCGAGAAGGGCGCCGAGGTTACGTTTGACAAAGTGCTGTTCGTTGAGAACGAAGGCAAGTTTAAGGTAGGAACGCCCACCGTGAAGGGTGCGAAAGTAGTTTGCGAAGTGCTCGATAATGAGTGCCGTGGAGAGAAGATTTTAGTTTTCCACAAGAAACGTCGCAAAGGTTATCGTAAGTTAAATGGTCACCGTCAAGATCTGACGAACCTTATTGTTAAAGAAATTTTAATTTAATCGATTATGGCACACAAGAAAGGTGTCGGTAGTTCTAAGAACGGCCGTGAATCAGAAAGCAAACGCTTAGGTTTGAAACTCTTTGGTGGACAGTTCGCCAAAGCCGGAAATATTTTAGTTCGTCAACGTGGTACGGTTCATAATCCCGGTGTGAATGTAGGTATTGGTAAAGACCATACTCTATTCGCTCTTGTAGATGGTATTGTGACCTTCCGTAAGAAACGCGACAACAGGTCGTATGTTTCGGTGGAGCCCGTTGTTGCACAAGCATAACTATGCTCACATTAAAACAGATTTATGACAACCGTGAGGCAATTGTCTCGGGGTTGGAGAAAAAGCACTTTCTCGGCGCTCAAGAAGCGATCGAGAAAGTTGTGTCTTTAGACCAAGACCGTAAGGCGGCTCAGCAGAAACGCGATGCCGCAAGTCAGCAGATGAACCAGATAGCCAAGTCTATCGGTCAACTCATGGCGCAAGGCAAGAAAGAGGAAGCCGAAGAAGCGAAAAAGCAGACCGGCAGCCTCAAGCAGTCTATTGCTACTTACGAGGCTCAGATGGCACAAGCCGAAGAGGCACAGACCGCCATCTTACTCACTATTCCTAATGTCCCTTACGACCTCGTACCCGAAGGCAAGACTGCCGAGGATAACATCGCCGTCAAAGTGGGAAATTTAGTGGAGAGTGGAGAGTGGAGAGTGGAGAGTAGTTTAGAGTTTAATAAGTTGAAAGAGGGCAATTACCAAGGTAATCCGAACTGCGGAGTGGCACTCAAAGACTGGAAGGACGAGTGGAATCCCGAGACCAACGAGGCTCACCTACCCCACTGGGAACTGGCGAAGAAATATAACCTCATCGACTTTGACTTAGGTGTGAAGATCTCGGGTGCCGGTTTTCCTGTATATATAGGACAAGGAGCTCGTCTCCAACGTGCCCTCATTAACTTCTTCCTTGCTGAGGCTAACAAAGCCGGCTATACTGAGATAATGCCGCCGACGGTAGTCAATCAGGCTTCGGGTTATGGTACGGGTCAACTGCCCGACAAAGAGGGTCAGATGTACCACTGTGAGGTGGATGACCTCTATCTGATCCCGACTGCAGAGGTGCCCGTAACGAATATCTACCGCGACGTTATCCTTGACGAGGCACAACTGCCCATCAAGAACTGCGCCTATACCGAGTGCTTCCGCCGCGAAGCCGGTAGTTACGGTAAGGACGTACGCGGACTCAACCGTCTGCACGAGTTCTCGAAGATTGAGATCGTCCGTATCGACACTCCCGAACACTCGGATCAGAGCCACCGCGAGATGCTCGACCACGTAGAGAACCTGCTCAAGAAACTGGAACTGCCGTACCGTATTCTGCGTCTATGCGGAGGGGATATGTCGTTCACGGCGGCTATATGTTATGACTTTGAGGTTTATTCTCAGGCGCAGCACCGCTGGCTGGAGGTTAGTTCAACGTCTAACTTCGACACTTACCAAGCGAACCGACTCAAATGTCGTTACCGCCGTAATGAGGATAAGAAAGTGACGCTCTGCCACACGCTCAACGGCTCAGCACTGGCTCTGC
>JAKSNE010000165.1 GCA_024400135.1 Paludibacteraceae bacterium | reverse complement strand
TATGGGCACAGATAGCATAGACCTCAAAACGGTCGGGGTGCATTCGAACCACGTCAAGCGTTTGGGTACCGATGGAACCGGTGCTACCTAATATGGCAAGTCTTTTTTTCACGTCAAAATGTAATTACTTCCTCCGGATTAATAGGATTCCCGTGATGCCACAATTCAAAATACAAGGGCTTTTCGCTGCTGGTCATAGCGATGGTAGCACCTGCTTCGACGCGCGTGCCGACGGGCAAGAGCACTTTGCCCACGTTCTTGTAGATGGTCATGTATTCATCGTGCTGAAGGACGAGGGTGTAGGTGTTGTTGATCTCGTAAGTGGAGAAAACCACCGTTCCCGCTAAGACAGAACAGATGTTCGTCTGTTTGGGCGTGCTGATTTCGATACCGGGTTGTACTTTGGAATAAGGAACGACCACAACCCCTTGAACGGGCTTGAAGAACGTCATCATCGGAATGGTTTGTTGGACGGAGAAGAGGTGTAAGTTCTCCTTCTCCTTCGCCTCATACTGAGCGATGAACTCCTCGGTAGCTTCGGCTTTGGCTTCGAGCAGGCGGGTGCGTGCCATTATCTGCATTGAGTCCAGAGTGAGGACCGTATCCGCCTTCACTTCCCCTTGCAGAACCTGCTTGAGGATGTCGATATATTGGGCTTGAAGAGCCACTTGGTTAGAGAGGGAGTCCACGGCAATCGACTCGTCCACAAGTTGCTGGCGGACGCTATCGGAATAGCCCGGAAGGACATTACGCAGAGGCGTAAAGATGATGAGGACGGCTAATATACCCATCGTCAAAAAGAAACTCAGGGTCAAGAGCACCACCACCCCTAAGCGGCTGGCTTTGATATGCCAAGCCTCGACGAGGGTGTCCTCATTCATCAAGGATAAACGGTACTTATAGTTTACCCGTTGCCACCACGTATCCTGCTTGTTATTCTTCATCGATTATTTCAGAATCGTGCAGCCTTCGCACGGCTTGAGTTGCTTAAAGAAATCGTTGCCTTTATCGTCCACCAAGATGAAAGCAGGGAAGTTCTCTACTTCGATCTTCCAGATGGCTTCCATGCCGAGTTCGGGATATTCGACGCACTCGATGCTCTTGATGTTCTCTTGCGCAAGGATTGCAGCCGGACCGCCGATAGAACCGAGGTAGAAACCGCCATGTTTCTGGCAAGCGTTGGTGACATCGATGGAGCGATTACCTTTTGCGAGCATGATGAGGCTACCGCCTTTCTCTTGGAACTCGTCCACGTACGGATCCATACGACCAGCCGTGGTGGGACCCATCGAACCGCAAGCCATTCCTGCCGGAGTCTTAGCCGGTCCGGCGTAGTAGATAGGATGGTTCTTGAGGTATTCGGGCATAGGCTCGCCTGCATCGAGACGCGCTTTGATCTTCGCGTGAGCGATGTCACGACCTACAATAATCGTGCCATTGAGGCTGAGGCGGGTGCCGATAGGATATTGGGTGAGGATATTGCAAACCTCGCGCATAGGCTGATTGAGGTTCACTTTAACGGCATTGCCTTCGCCTGCTTGACGCAGTTCGGCAGGAATAAGTTCGCCCGGATTGGAGTCCATCTTCTCAATCCATATACCGTCTTTGTTGATTTTACATTTGATGTTGCGGTCAGCAGAGCAGCTCACGCCCAAACCGATAGGGCAGCTGGCACCGTGACGAGGCAGACGAACGACGCGAATATCGTGCGCCATATATTTGCCTCCGAACTGAGCACCGAGACCAATCTTATACGCCTCTTGGAGCAGTTGCTGTTCGAGTTCGACATCGCGGAAAGCGCGACCGGAAGCGTTACCGGTAGTAGGCAGGCTGTCGTAGTAGTGGGTAGAAGCCAGTTTGACGGTGAGCAGGTTCTTCTCCGCACTGGTACCACCAATGACGATAGCGATATGGTAAGGCGGACAAGCAGCCGTACCGAGGGACTTCATCTTCTCCACGAGGAAAGGAATGAGGGTACCCGGGTTTTGGATACGCGCTTTGGTCTCTTGGTAAAGGTAACTCTTGTTCGCACTACCGCCACCTTTGGTGACGCAGAGGAAGCGATATTCCATTCCTTCAGTGGCTTCGAGGTCGATCTGAGCGGGCAGGTTGCACTTCGTGTTCACCTCATCGTACATGGTGAGGGGAGCGTTTTGGCTATAACGGAGGTTCTCCTCGGTGTAGGTCTTGAAGACACCTTTGCTGAGGGCTTCCTCGTCGCAGTAACCGGTCCACACTTGTTGACCTTTCTCGCCATGGATGATGGCGGTACCGGTGTCTTGGCAGAGCGGCAGACGACCTTTGGCAGCGATCTCCGCGTTACGAAGGAAAGTGAGAGCAACGTATTTATCGTTCTCGCTTGCCTCGGGATCGCGCAGGATCTTGGCTACCTGTTCGTTATGCGAACGACGCAAAAGGAAACTAACATCGCGGAAGGCTTGGTTAGCCATGAGGGTAAGACCCTCCTTCTCGATTTTTAAGATTGGTTGACCCTCGAACTCGCTGACAGAGACGTAGTCCTTGGTTAACAGATAATATTCCGTCTCGTCCTTGCCGAGTTGGAACATGGGTTCATAGTGAAATTCCATAGATATTTACAATTTGACAATTTACCATTTACGATTTAGTTCAGTAGCGTATTCATACGGCTGATGTATTTGCCGAGGATGTCGAACTCAAGGTTGACGCCGGTGCCGACCTTAATATATTTAAAGTTCGTGTTCTCGTGCGTGTAAGGGATGATGCACACCGAAACGTATCCTTTACCGTCTTTGAC
>JAKSNE010000164.1 GCA_024400135.1 Paludibacteraceae bacterium | reverse complement strand
CAAGAGATTATCGAAATGCTCAAATACGACTTCAAGACCACGTATGACGAGAAGGATAGTATCGGCAAACGCTATCGTCGTCAAGACGCTATCGGTACGCCGTTCTGCGTGACCGTTGATCACGACACGCTCAACGATGGTTGTGTGACCGTTCGTTATCGCGACACAATGGCGCAAGACCGCATTAAAATCGACGACCTCCACAAACTGATTGCAGACGCCGTCGATATGAAAAACTTGTTCAAGAAGTTGAAATAACGATTCGTTAACGCACTCGCGTGCCGGTGAAGTCATAGACGGCATCAGCACAGCGAATGACCAGTTTACCGTTCTCCATGACTTTCATTGCGTGGGGAACGGTTTGATTTGTATTCACACGGTCGAGATCTACGTTGGGACGAGCAACCAAAATAAGCAAATCACCCGGAGCAAGCGAAACGGTTGTTGCCGTCACTTTCTCGTTATCCTTCATGTAGTTGTACCACGTACCCTCGGGAACCGTGACGGTGTTCGTGTTCGTTGCCGACACGTTACCTGCTACAAACACATTATTCCCCCACTGAACGGTTCTCACCTCTTTGGCGTGCCCCAAACTCGTAGCCGTTGGATTGCCCTCAAACACGTCTTTCATATACTGCGTTCGCAGTTTGATGACTCTTGCCACTTGGTCATATACCTTCATTCGGCTCGAACCTGAAGACAGCCAACCCATCGAAGCCGGATTGACTTTCTTGGCGCAACGGTTATCTTCCTTAATCTCGGAGTTATCAGACGACGAGTTAATCGAATAGTCGTAACCCAACTCTCCAAACTGATACATCAAATGAGGACCATTAAGAAGGAAATTTAGCGCACGCACCATCGGTACGCGATGCAGACGCGCTGCCTCATCGGTCTTGAGGTTGCCGTTGCCATACGCCTTCACTTTGTAGAAATTACGCTCCTCGTCGTGGCTCTCACAATAGGTCACGTAGCCGTCGCCGGCGTTGCCACCATCAATAGCGTCCTCTTTGTCGAGCCAGCCCATCGCTATCTGGCTATAAGCGTTACTCAGTCCGCTACCGCCCGACCAGCACATCAAACCCTCTTTAACGAGCGCCGATTGCGAAGGGTTAGAACCCCAATACTCTTGAATGAAATATGCGTCCGGAGTAACACTCTTAATCGCTTTATACATTCGCAAGAGGTTGTTCTTTAGGTTACCGCAGTCTTTTCCGCAGAAACCGTGACTAAGGTCCATGCGGAAGCCGTCCACCTTATATTCGGTCAGCCAATACTGAAGGGCTCGGTCAAACATGTTTTGTGCAGGTTCAAAGTCGTGGTTCCAGTCCTCATACACGTTATCGCCGTGCGGGGCGGTGACATTAAACCACGGATTGTCCTTCAGTTCCGTGCCGTATGGGTAGAGTTTGTTCATCGGGTTGAGTCCCGTTGCATGGTTGAAGACCATATCCATGATAACCGCTATACCGCGTTTGTGGCACTCGTCAATGAACTGCTTATACATCGTGGGTGTGCCATACGCCTTATCGAGGGCGAAATAGTGGTTGGGCGAGTAGCCCCAGTTGTAGTTACCATCGAACTCGCACACGGGCATGAGTTCAACCGCATTGACACCGAGTCCTTGGATATAATCGAGTTGTTTCATCAGTCCCTTCAACGAGCGGTCGGTCGTGTAGTCATAAACCCAAAGCTCGTAGATGATGAGGTTGTTCTTATTGGGACGCTTGAAGTTCGTGGTGTAAGAGGACCACTGATAATCCTCTTTGCCGGGTTGGATAACCGTCACGTAACCGCCATCCGCACCGCAGCGAGGATAGTCTATCAGCGATGGATCCACCGTGCGCGGTTCGTATTGGTCATTGGGATGGATAACCTTCTCCGAGAACAAGTCGGATAGTTGCACGTGTTTGCCATCAGCACGCTCTACCACGTATTGGAAACGGTACTCCTTACCCTTGGTCAGCCCTTTGACTTCGATCCAGAAATAGTTACCGTCCTTATAGAGTTGATAATCATTGCTCAGTCGCCAATCGGTCATGTCACCGAGTAGGAACACATGCTTTGCCGCAGCGGTATTCGAAGCCGCGTAGGTACACAGCGTCACCGAAGTGCCGTCCTGACCATAGTAGATACCATTGACGATACCTGCCGGACGCGCCTTCGTAGTCACCGCAGCGGGAGTGAACCCTGTCCAAATATCCTCACAAGGAGCTTCACCTAAGTCAATGAAGATATCGCGCCCACCGGTTGCTTTACCTTCCTTTGAACCTTTAGGACCGTCGTTGAAGACAAGGCAGATCTGCGTGATATCCGTTGTTTCGGGCACACCGTAGTACTCGAACATATTCGGAGTAATCTTCAGTTCCCAAAGGTTATCCCCTTTCTTAGTCATCTTATATTTCTCTTTGCCGTCGCGCCATTCGCCCGTTTTTTGCCACGACTGACCGTTATACGTGATACCCGTGTGCGCATAGCATTGGGTAGCACCAACCATACCGCCGGTACCTTTCGTGGCATCAAAAGTAATGGTTATCTCACCCGCATAGCCTCTGGGGACAATCGTGGGGTCAGTGGTTACTTGTGCGCGCACGCACAACGCGACGCACGCGAATAAAATTAAGGATAATGATTTTTTCATGGTTGCTATTGTTTAATGATTCTTATTGCACTTTCTTTCCAAACATATCGTAGTAACTACCCTCACGCTCAACGAGTAATTGTCCTTCCATTAAGACTTTGCGTCCTTGTATAGGAGCCTCTGCCGGTACCGCTTCCCAACCTGCTCCTTTTCC
>JAKSNE010000163.1 GCA_024400135.1 Paludibacteraceae bacterium | reverse complement strand
TGAGCGGGTTCTGATCGACAAACTCCACGTTTTTAATCAGATGGGTGCTTCCGCCAATGTGGCGATAGTTGCCAATGTTTTCTGCCACACCGCCGTAGAGACTGCAAAGAGCAGGGTAGAGAACACGACTCACAAGGGACGACTTGCCGCTACCACTGACACCCGTGATGACCGTCATCACGTTCAGCGGGAAACGAACGGTTAGGTTCTTGAGGTTGTTCTCGCAGGCACCATTGACTTCGATATAGTTATTCCAAGGGCGGCGGAAAGGCGGAATCGACCATGTACTATCCAGCGCACGCGGCTTGCCGCAGTAGGTGATCTTACCACCAAGGCGTCCGGCTTTAGGTCCTATCTCAATGATCGTGTCAGCAGCTTGGATAATCTCCTCATCGTGCTCAACCACAACGATGGTGTTGCCTAAATCGCGCAAGTCGTTGAGTACGTGGATAAGACGATGGGTATCGCGTGCGTGCAGACCGATACTGGGTTCGTCCAGAACATACAATGACCCCACGAGGCTACTGCCTAACGACTTAGCGAGGTTGATACGTTGACTCTCACCACCGCTCAGACTATTGCTCATTCGGTTGAGCGTGAGGTAGTTAAGTCCCACGTCTTCCATAAACTGCAACCGCGAAGAAATCTCTTTGAGTAGAGGCGCTGCGGTGAGTTGCTCCGTTTTAGTGAGGGGTAACTGTTGGAACCAAGGCTGAAGATTCTTGATGGGCATCTGCACCACTTCTTGGATGTTCTTGCCATCAATGAGCACGTATTCGCTCTCTTTGCGCAAACGCAGTCCTCGGCACTCGGGACAAACCGTCTTACCTTTGTAACGCGATAGGATAACGCGGTATTGCAGTTTTTTGTATTGCTCTTTTTCTAAGACTTGGAAGAACTCGTTCAGTCCTTTGAAGTACTCGTTCCCTCGCCATAGAAGCAGCTTCTGCTCCTCGGTGAGTTGGTAGAATGGCGTATGAATAGGGAAGTCAAACTTACTCGCATTGTAAATCAGGTCATCTAACCAAGGCTTCATACTCTCGCTTCTCCAACAAACGAGAGCACCGTCATAAATCGACATCGTCTTATCGGGAACAACGAGGTTGGGGTCGATACCCGCAACGAATCCTTGTCCGTGACAACAGGGACACGCACCGACGGGACTATTGAAGTCGAACAAATGCTCGCTCGGTTCAATGAACTTAATGCCGTCCCGCTCAAAATGGTTAGAAAAGACAATCTCTTCTTCGTTGACGACGAGACTGCACGAGCCGTCTCCCTCAAAGAACGCCGTCTGTACCGAGTCCGCAAAACGGCTAAGCGTCGCCGGGTTGTGGTCGCTAACCAGTCGGTCAATGAGTAGGTAGATAGATGCCTCTATCTGCTGGGGCAGTTCGTCACTATCGAGGCGATACACTTGATGGTCAATCCATAGACGCGAAAAACCTTCGTCTAACCAAGACTGTTTCTTCTTCTCGATGGCAGTTCGACTCAAGTGCGTCGGAGCTAAAAGATAGGCTTTCGTGCCTTCGGGTAGTTGCTCAAAAGCATTTACCACGTCCTGTACGGAATGCCTCTTGACTTCTTCGTGGCTGATGGGAGATACCGTGTGTCCCACGCGCGCGTATAATAATTTAAGGTAGTCGTATATCTCAGTGACCGTACCCACGGTTGAGCGCGGGTTACGAGACGTCACTTTTTGTTGGATAGCAATAGCAGGCGGAATACCCTCAATCTTCTCCACATCGGGCTTCTGCATTCGCCCAAGGAACTGGCGAGCGTAGGCACTAAGGCTTTCCACGTAACGCCGCTGACCTTCGGCATAGAGGGTGTCAAACGCCAAGGACGACTTGCCGCTACCACTCACACCCGTAATCACAACTAATTGATTACGAGGAATATCCACCGTCACATCTTGCAGATTGTGCGTGCGAGCCGATTCAATATGAATAACCTCGTCTTCGTTCATCGAGTATATTCGTTCAGTAATTGGTCAATCGTTTGTCTTACTTGTGGATTATTGAGGTCTTGCCATTCATTAGGAAGGACGGGAATACGTATCTTCTCGCCCATCGGAATAGCGTTAGGGTTGGTATAGCGGTCTTTGTTCGCTTCAAAGATGAAGACCCAAAGGTCGGTCTGCCCATAGTATTTGCGTGCCAAATAAGCGAGACGACTGCCCGGCTGAATAGTCTCCGTCGCCATAAACTCCGTATAAACTCGCTGTGCAGGAATACCTTCAACTACCTCAACTTCTTGAGGCTGCACTACTTCTTCAATGCTTGCGCAAGGTATAGTGTCTATCAAACACGGGTTTTCGACGGGTTCTTGCTTGGCTTGCGTAGTCAGAGTCACGCGGTTCATCTGTCCTTCAATCCAATTGCGGATACCGCCTTTGACAAGGAAGAAACAACCTACGAGTAGCAATATGATGACGCAAAGCGTGATCAGTAGGTCGCGCAAGAAATGGAATGCCGATTGCTGTTTCTCAATCGTCTGTATCTTCACTTCGGGCGAAGTCTCCGCTTTAGGAGCCTCCGGCTCTGCGGGCAGTTTGGGTTTCTCCGGACTTTCCGGAATATCCGGACTTTCCGGTTTCTCCGGTACCTCCGGTGCTTCCGGCTCTGCGGAGATATTGATCTCGTTCTGGATAATCGAGACGATCTCGTCCGCCTGTTTGCTGAGGCGTTGGAGGGGCGAGTCTTCTTCGGTGGGTGCGGTGGGCGTACCCGATTGCACCAGTTCTTTCACACCTACTTCGGGCAAGAAAATGATTTTGTTATATCCCGGAATGACGATGGCTTCGC
>JAKSNE010000162.1 GCA_024400135.1 Paludibacteraceae bacterium | reverse complement strand
CGCTGGCTTCATTCTTCATATATTACTCTTAATTCATAATTCTTAATTCTTAATTATCATGAAACGTTTACTTCCCTTTTTCCTTCTTATTCCGCTGGCATCCTTAGCCTGCACGTCGGTCATCATCTCTCGCGACAAAACCGCTTCGGGCGCACCGCTGATGCTCAAGCATCGTGACACCAAGTCCCTCAACAACGAGGTGAGATATATCGATGGCGAGAAATACACGTTCATCGGATTATTCAACAGCCAAGCTACCGTCAAAGAGATCTGGTGCGGTATGAACGAAGTAGGATTTTGCATTATCAACACCGCTTCCTATAACTTCAAGGAGGATAATATCCCCAGTTCCGAGATGGACCAAGAAGCAAAAGTCATGTACGCTGCCGCAGGTAGTTGCAAGACCGTTGACGACTTTGAGAAACTATTGACCAACCGCGCACGCCCATTAGGTTGCGAGACGAACTTCGGCGTCATGGACGCACAAGGCGGTGCGGCTTATTTCGAGACGAACAACGACCGTTTTGTTCGTTACGATATCAAAGATATGCCTAACCTCTACCGTGTCGCTACGAACTTCAGCGAAGCCGGACGAGTAAAAGACCGTCAAGGCGTGGAGCGTTTCCTCACCGCTACGGCTATCATGAAGGAACTTTCCGATGCTAATCCCGACCGTCTTCCTATCGACGCGCAATGGATATTTGACCATTTCTCCCTATCCTATCGTCACGAGGTATTGCACACCGCCGAGGACTATGTCTCCGCTTCGGGTTGGGCTGTGGACCAAGACTTTATCCCGCGTCGTCTTACCTCTTCCTCCATCATCTTCCAAGGCGTGAAACCCGGTCAAGACCCCAAACATACGATCATGTGGGCTCTGCTCGGTTATCCCGCTTGCGGCGTGGCTATTCCTTTGTTTGTAGGTCCGGGCAGAAACATCCTTCCCTCGCACGTACAAAAAGCAGCGGGACAAGCGACCTGCGCTTATACCCAAACGTCTAACTATATCAAGAACACCTACGTCTTCCCTTTGACCGCCGGTAATGGAAATAAATACTTCAATATCGGACTCATCCAACAAGGCGACGGTTCACTTCCTGCCCTCAAGACTTGCGCACAAACGGCTCAAAAGAAGATCAACGACCTCTTCTTGCCTCTTTACAACGATTGGTGCGAAGGAAAGATAACCGATAAAGAGTTTTATAGCAGTTACGAAGCGCAGACACCTCGATATTATGCTTACTATCTACAGGCATTTGCGCCCTATATCCAATAGTCTATAACTATACAACAGTGTATAAACAACATCAAATACGGGTTTTTGTCGGGTTCTTGCTAACCTTGATGGTGCTTCTACCTCTCCCCGCGAACGCACAGTTCGTGGGTAGCGGGAGCAGTGCTTTCACGTTCCTGTCCCTTCCTGCCTCCGCGCGTATCAATGCCTTGGGCGGTTCCAACGTAAGCGTTCGCGATGCCGAAGTATCGACGGCGATGTGCAATCCTGCCCTCTTGGGCGCAATGACGGACAATGTGCTGCAACTGAACTTCACGCACTACATGCCCGGAACGATGTTTGGAAGTGTTATCTATGGGCATAACTTCGGACGCTCGAAGATAGAGAAACCCTACACCGGCGATGGCGAACCCGATAAACCGAACTATTTCGCAGTCGGTGTTCATTACTACGACTATGGTAAGATGACCTACGCCGATAACGTCGGCAATCCCTACGGCACGTTCACTGCCAAGGATATCCTTATTAACGCGATGTACGCGCGCCAATTAGGGGAACAGTTCTGCGTCGGAGTAGCACTCAAACCCATCATCTCCGTGTACGAACGATACACCTCTTTTGCACTCGGAGCCGATGTCGGAGCACATTTCCAAACCAAAGACACGACCTTCCAAATGGGTCTGACTTTGCAAAACATTGGAACCCAAGTCAAAGGGTTCTATTCCACCGAGGGCGGACAGAAATTAGAGATGTTACCGCTCAACCTGCAATTAGGACTGAACTATCGTTTCCCGCACGCGCCTTTGCGTTTGTCGATGACCATTCACAATATCCAACGTTGGAACCTCAACTACGAATACACCAATGGGCACATCGACCCTTATACGGGTACGATGGAGAACACCCAAGTGCAGTGGTACGACATGATGTTCCGTCACGCTATCTTCGCGCTGGATATAGTTCCTAAGAGTGACCGTTTCTACCTCACGCTCAGTTACAACCACCGCCGCCGTGCCGAGTTAAACCTCAAAGACCAACGTTCCTTTGCCGGTTTTGCGGTTGGTGGAGGAATACGAATCTATAAGTTCAACGTCGCCTTCACGTTCTCGCAGTTGACGCGGAATAACTACACCTACCAAGTCGGCTTGACTTTGGATATAAATAGTATGCTCAAATGAAAAAGATTATCGTAGCCATTGATGGATATTCTTCGTGCGGCAAATCGACGATAGCCAAACAACTCGCTCAATATGCCGGTTATACCTATGTGGACACCGGTGCCATGTATCGCGCCATCGCCCTCTATGCCCTAGAGAATCTCAATAACTTAGATGACGCTTCTCTCAACTCTCAACTCTCAACTCTCAACTTTCTCAAAGAGAATATCTCTTTGACATACTCCCCCGATCTCTGTCTCAACGGTCAACCGGTAGAGTCGAAGATCCGTTCGCTCGAGGTGGGAAATATGGCATCGAAAGTCAGTCCTATCCCTGCCGTTCGGCAGTTCCTTGTGGCACAGCAACAAGCCATGGGACAAGCCAAAGGTATCGTCATGGACGGACGCGACATCGGTA
>JAKSNE010000161.1 GCA_024400135.1 Paludibacteraceae bacterium | reverse complement strand
TCGTTTCAGCACGTAAATATCGTCCTATTACTTTTGAATCGGTTGTTGGTCAACAGTCGCTAACAGAAACGCTGCGTAACGCTATTCGCCAAAACCATTTGGCGCATGCCTATTTATTTTGCGGACCGCGTGGAGTGGGGAAGACAACTTGCGCTCGTATTTTTGCAAAAACTATCAACTGTTTGCACCCCACGGATTCGCACGACGCTTGTAATGAGTGCGAATCTTGCCAAGCATTCAATGAGCAACGTTCTTTTAATATTCACGAATTAGATGCAGCCTCCAATAACGGAGTAGATGATATTCGAGCCCTAATCGAGCAGACGCGTATCCCGCCGCAAATAGGCAAATATAGCGTTTATATCATTGACGAGGTACACATGCTCTCCCAAGGCGCATTTAACGCTTTGCTAAAGACCTTAGAAGAACCGCCTGCCTATGTCATCTTTATTCTTGCTACAACGGAGAAACACAAAGTGTTACCTACGATTTTAAGTCGTTGCCAAGTGTACGACTTCAGTCGTATTACGGTTGCGGACATCATTCACCATTTGCAGTATGTGGCTAAACAAGAAGGCGTAGAAGCGGAAGAAGAGGCACTCAACGTAGTAGCACAAAAAGCAGACGGAGGTTTGCGCGATGCCTTATCTATTTTTGACCAGCTCGTTGCGTTCTGCGGTTCAAAAATCACGTATGAGCGTACCATTGAGGTGCTTAATGTGTTGGATTCGGATTACTATTTCCGCTTGGTGGAATTGGCAATCAAAGGACAAGTGAATGAAACAATGCTCTTACTCAACGAGGTGTTACTCAAAGGTTTTGACGCGGGTCATTTAGTTACAGGATTGGCGCAACACTTGCGCGATGTGCTGATGAGTAAGGATTCCGCTACATTGGCTTTATTAGAGACCTCAGAGGCGATCCGCAAACGCTATCAAGAGCAGGCTCTTCAATGTGCTGCGCCTTGGATATTTGCGGCATTAGATATCTTGAATACATGCGATATGCAATATAGGTTGGCTAAGAACCAACGTTTGACGGTGGAGTTGGCACTTATAAAATTGTGCCGTTTGAATGCTCCTGCTACGCCTATGCCAGCGGCTCAACCTACAGCTCCTGCTCGCCAAGCACCGGTGACTACGGCTAAGCCAACTGCTGTTCCAGCTTCTGCTCCAGTTCAAGCACCGGCATCAGCACCTGTCACGAAAGTGGAGATACCTTCTATGCCGAGTATCCCGTCCCTTCGGGTGGAAAAGAATGTAAAACAGACACCTCCTCCGCAAGAGGCACAAACTCCAACACAACAGCAATCGGTCCCTTTCACGAATGACCAGTTCTTAGACGCGTGGGCTGGTCTAAAGAAGATATTTAAAGACGAAGCGCGTCTAATGGCTGTTCTTGAGGAACATCAACCGAGATTGGTTGATACTACTTTGTGCGTACTTGAACTCGCTAATCCTTGGCAACGAGATGAGTTTAAGAAGTTTGGAAAGAAAGTGATGGATTATATGCGGGAAACGCTGCATAATGACCAATTGCAACTTAAATTAGAGGTGGCTGCTTATGACCATTCGCAAGTGGCATATACCGCCGATGAAAAATATAAATTATTGGCAGAACAGAACCCAATATTAAAAGACTTAAAAGAACAACTGAACTTGCTGTTAGACTAGTCAGAATGCAAGATCTAAAGAAATATTTGCCCACCACAAAGAAAGAGTTAGAGCTTCGCGGATGGAATGAAGTGGATATTATTCTCTTTTCGGGAGATGCCTATATCGACCACCCCTCTTTTGGGGCAGCAGTGATAGGCAGGGTGTTAGAACAAGCAGGATATCGTGTCGCTCTTGTGCCTCAACCGGATTGGCGTGGTGATCATCGGGACTTTACCAAATTAGGGAAGCCTCGTTTGTTTTTTGCAGTAACAGCAGGCTCAATGGATTCGATGGTTAATCATTATACTGCTGCCAAACGTCTTCGTTCCGATGATGCCTATACACCAGAGGGGAGGGCAGGGGCTCGTCCGGATTATTGCACTATAACGTATTGCCGAATCTTGCGCCAACATTTTCCGCAAGTTCCTATTGTGATTGGTGGCATTGAGGCTTCTATGAGACGATTGTCGCATTATGACTACTGGTCGGATCGCCTAATGCCGAGTATTCTTGTCGATTCTACGGCAGACTTATTGATTTATGGAGCAGGAGAAAAAGCCATCTTAGAGATTGCGCAACGCGGTATTCAACACGATATACCTCAGACAGCCTACCTCACTTCTTCTTTCGCACCGCAACCGAATGAAAAGGTGCATATACTGCATAGTTTTGAACAAGAGCAGAAAAGTAAACAAGCTCATGCTCAGAACTTCTGCGTGATAGAAACGGAGAGTAATAAGATTCATCCTGCTAAGTTAGTACAACCCACCGGCAAGCAGCAAGTGGTGGTCAATCCTCCGTATCCAACCATGACAACGGAAGAGTTAGATGCTATTTATGACCTTCCCTTCCAATATCTTCCTCATCCTAAATATAAGGATAAACGTATTCCTGCTTACGAGATGATTCGTTTCTCCGTATGCTTGCATAGAGGCTGTTTTGGAGGGTGCTCATTCTGCACCATCTCCGCCCATCAAGGCAAGCAAATCGTGTCTCGTTCCAAAGCCTCTATCCTACGCCAAATAGCGACACTCAAAGACCTACCCGAATGGAAAGGAAACTTATCCGATTTAGGCGGACCTTCTGCCAATATGTATCAGATGCATGGCAAGGATATGCGTTTGTGCGAACAATGTGCTCGTCCCTCGTGCCTAC
>JAKSNE010000160.1 GCA_024400135.1 Paludibacteraceae bacterium | reverse complement strand
CCCACTGCGCTTTGGAGGTGTCTTGGAACTCGTCAATCATAAAATGATGGAAGGCGGTACCGAGTTTCTCGTAGATAAAAGGAGTGGAACTCGATTGGGTGACGCGCAAGAGCAGTTGGTTGATGTCGGCAATAGGCAGGCGGTTCTGCTCTTTGTTAGTGCGCTCTATCTGCTGAGCCACAGCCACGATCGTTCCTAATTCGTTGAAGTGCTTGAGTATCTCAATGGCGGTCTTGTCTTTGGCTTCGACCGCGTCTTGTAGGTTGGACTTAAATGTCCGCATAAACGTAAGGTCCGTCAGTTTCGGCTCGATAACGGGCAATAACTGCTGCACCTGTTCCTTGAGTAGATAGCGGGCAATATCCTTAATGTCCTCTTTGGGGTTCCATCGTTTACCTTGCAGGATATTATCAATCGTGAAGTCGCGTATCCAGTCGTTGAAGATAAGGTCATCCACGGCTTGCTCGACTATCTCCTCATCATCCAGCGAGAGGTTAAAGAGGGCTGGCAGTCCCAGTTCGTGAGCGAACTGCCGAACGACCATCTGGAAGAACCCGTCAATGGTCGATACCGCAAAATGGGTGTAGTCTTGTAAGATGTGGATAAGGGCTTGCCGTTCTTTGCTATCTTCGGGTGCTTTGTTGAGTTCGGCAAGGATACGCTGTTTCATCTCGGCAGTCGCTTTCTTGGTGAACGTCACGGCGAGTATATGCCGATAAGCGCGCTGCTCGTTAGGGTCAGCGAGTAATAGTCGGATATATTCGTGGGTGAGGGTGTACGTCTTTCCCGAACCGGCGCTTGCTTTGTAGATGGATAGCATATTAGTTGGTTACGCGGATACTGCCGCTGGTCTTAGTGGTGGTGTAGCGTTTGAGGTTCTCTTTGGATATCCCCTTATCGGGAGAACCGATACCGCTACCGATATTAAATTGTTCGCCGCATTCGGGACAGGTAGCAAAACACCCATCTACGTGAATACGAATCGGCTTAGCATACTTGAGATAACAGTTAGGACAAGCCAAGTCGAAGGACGCGTAGGGGTTATTGGTGTTATTCGTGACCACAGTCACCACACCTCCGTAACCAAACGCGCCGGTACCTTCTTGGCGGTAGATGGTTTGACCTAAATAATGCAGACCTTGTTCATCCGCCGTCACAAAGTCGCCCCACGTGCCCGAAAAGAAATGTACGAAGATACCTTCATCTTTGATAATAAGGTTCACCGGACGAGCAGGGATAGAGGAGACAGGCTCTTGGTAGCAACCCGTCAGTAGCACTGCTACAAGGGATAAGATCAACAGACGCGTATTCATTTAATAGACGGCGGATAAGTGAATGATAAAATGCAGGGTGGAGTAGGGCGGAATAAACGATATCGTTCCTTCCGTACCTTGCGCGTTCTCGCCGTATCCTAACTCGTAAGGGATGTAGAGTTCGATGTCGCCGTGGGTGTGGATCTTCTTCACCCCTTCCGCAAAACCGGCAATGAGTTGGGAGACCATCGTGTTTTGAATGGGCGCACTTTGGAACTGAAAACCATTGATGAGATACCCATCGCATGGGTAACACGAGATAAAACTGGCATCATTCGGCACGGCTTCCGAGTGAAGGTCGTCTTGTAAAACGCGATAGACCAGTCCCGTGGGTGAGGTCTGAAAACCGGGTTGTTGTTTGATTTGTTCGAGTGCCATTTGGTTACGAGCTTTCCAGTCGTACCACTCATCATGTTTGCACCCCGTCAGGAGCACTAACGCGAATAGAAAAATAGGAATTATTTGCTTAGCCATAGAGATGGATTTAATATGTTTCTGTCTTTATATATTTGGAAATAGAGTTCGGTCTTATTGTCTTCGTCGGGATTGGTGTAGATCGTTCCGATTGCTTGTTTCGTCGTCACCTTATCCCCTTGCTTGACGCTGAGTTTACTCAGTCCCGAATAGACGGTTCGGTAGTTACCGTGCTGGATAATCACCGCGTAGGTGTTGTTCATCACAAAGCACGAACTGACTTGACCTTCATATACGGCACGGGCATCTGCGCCTTTGGTGGTTTGGAGGTAGATACCTTTGTTGTCAATGATAACCTCTTTATAAACAGGGTGGGAGTGCTTGCCAAACGTTCCCGATATATGTCCTTTCTCCACCGGCCAAGGCAATCGACCTTGGTTAGCTTCAAAACCGCCTGCCACCAGTTGCTGCTCTTTGGTTAATGTGGGAGCCGACTTCGTCTGCTGACGGATCTGCTTGTCAATCTTATCGTTGAGTTCAGCCACCTGCTTCTGCTGTTTCTTGAGTTTGGCTTTGAGGTCTTTCTCCTGTTTCTTGAGTTCGGTGAGCATCTGTTGTTGCTTGCGCTCATTGCGAGATAACTGATCCGCCTCGCGTTTCTGCGCCTTGAGGGACGACTGTTTGTTCTTGCGGTTCGCATTGAGCTGCGCGTTCTTATCCTCTATCTCTTGTTTCTTGGCAGTGATCTTCTCAATCTGTTGTGTCCGATAATAACTGAACTCACGTATATACCGCAACCGCCGCAGGAGCTGTTGGAAGTTCTGCGACGAGAACAGGAAGATCAGCGGCGACTGGTGCATCTGCGTGTAGTGGGCTTGACGCACGAGACGAGCGTATTCGTCTTGTAGGTCTGTCAACTCCCCTTGCAGTTGTTTCTTATTCGCCTGCAAGGTGTTCATTTGCTGGTCCAATGCCATTATCTCTTGATTGAGGTTAGAGATCAGTTTGCGTTGGGTCTTGATGTTTTGGTTAAGGAGTTCGAGCTTATTGAGCGTCACTTTCTTGTTAGACTGGGTCTGTTGCAACATCTTATT
>JAKSNE010000016.1 GCA_024400135.1 Paludibacteraceae bacterium | reverse complement strand
TTTGTCCTTGCTCCATTGTCTCGGGTACACCCGGAAAACCGAGTTCGCCGTATTGATGGCTTGGGTAATCGGTCAGTTTCGCGAAAATAGAGTACGGCATCTTTCCGCTCGGGTTGACATCGCCAAAGAGCACGTCCGCTATTGCGTGTCCGGCTTCCGAACCAAGGTACCACGCTTGCAGGATGGCAGGCACTTTCTTAACCCACGGCATTGCTACCGCGTTACCGCTGATGTTCACTACCACAAGATTCGGGTTGGCTTGATATAGAGCCTCAATCAACTCGTCTTGCCCGTAAGGCAGTTCGTATTGCAAACGATCCACACCTTCGCAGTCTTGGTTACTGCTTTTATTCAGTCCGCCGACAAAAATAACTACACTCGCCTCCTTCGCTTTGGCTACTGCCTCTGCGCGCAGTTCTTCTGCCGAAAGTGTCTCGGCTAAGTTCACCGTCATCTTATCTTGTTCCAGACGGGTGACTCCCGCGTATCCTCTTGCAAAGTCCACGCGAATACCCTCTTT
Source organism: Paludibacteraceae bacterium (assembly GCA_024400135.1). Classification (GTDB taxonomy): domain Bacteria; phylum Bacteroidota; class Bacteroidia; order Bacteroidales; family Paludibacteraceae; genus Colicola. The sequence continues at coordinate 15,279 of JAKSNE010000016.1, read as the reverse complement.
AGCAGCGCGCTCGGTGATACCTTGTAAGGGCGATACCTCGCGTTGCACCTTCAGCGACGACGATCCGCCACCTACGGTAAGAGGAAGGATAGCGTTTTCACCGACTACGAGAATTTTGAATTTTGAATTTTGAATTAAGAGAGGAAGCAGTCCTTTGTCCTTGCTCTTTGCTCCTTTGTCATTCTTTAAGAGCACGATTCCTTCGGTAGCGATCTGTCGGGCAGTGGCATAGTGCTCGTCGGAGTGCAACGAACCAAAGCCCTTATTGGGATTCATCGATGTGCGCAGGATAAGGCGCAGCACGTTACGCACTTTCTCGTCGAGCTCCTTTGTGCCTACTTTGCCTTCTTCAATGAGTTTCTTATAAGGCTTAGCCAGATAATAGATATCATAGCTATTGGTCGCACCCATCGTCAGTCCGTCCGTCCACGTGCCAAACTCAAGGTCAAGACCGTTGGTGATAGCTTGCGGGGTCTCTTGACATCCGCCCCAGTCGGAGATTACTGCTCCGTCAAAGCCCCATTCGTCGCGTAAGATACGGTTGAGTAGTATATCATTGTGGCAGTTATATTGTCCGTTATAGCGGTTATATGAGCCCATGATAGACCACGCACCACCTTCTACGACAGCGGCTTTGAAAGCCGGTAAGTATATCTCGTAGAGGGCGCGATCGCTCACCTTTACGTTGACGAGGTGACGATAGGTCTCTTGGTTATTGAGGGCAAAGTGTTTCACGCACGCAGCCACGCCTTTGGACTGTACACCTTGAACGTACGGCACCACCATACGAGAGGCGAGGTACGGGTCTTCGCCCATATATTCGAAGTTACGTCCATTGAGGGGCGTGCGGTAGATGTTCACACCGGGACCGAGCATCACGTTCTTGCCACGATAGAGGGCTTCTTCGGCGAGGTTCTCACCGTAAACACGACTGATGGCGGGGTTCCATGTAGCCGCCAGACAGGTCAGTGCAGGAAAAGCGACGCACGAGTCGGATGTCCAACCGGCTTGATCCCACTCGTCCCATAGCACTTCGGCACGCACGCCGTGAGGGCCATCGGAGCACCATAATCCGGGAACACCAAGACGCGGAACACCCGGGGAGGAGAACTTCGATTGGGCATGAATAATAGCTATCTTCTCGTCCAAGGTCATGCGAGAGAGGATAGACTCAATTTGTTGCTCACTCTGAGCAAAAACGGATAACGCAGCACAAAGTGCTAATAATAGTGGAAAGTGTTTCATTGTAGTATAGTTTTAATAATTAGTAGCAAAATAGGGTGGTAATCAGCCACCCTATTCTAAGTTAGGTAAAGTTACTTAACCACATTACCTAAAACGTCGAAACGAGCCTCACCTTGATAGAGGATGATGCGGCCGTTCTCAATGCGTTTGTTCGCTTTCTTGGCAGCGCTCAAATTATGAAGATTGGTAGCCTCTGTAGAAATCGTCAGTTCAACCGTTGTAACTTCGTAATTAGGAACGATTGTAATGGTTACATCTTGATATTCGCCTTCAACGCTTGCATTGCCGGCAGCAGGCCATTGCATCGTAACAGCCTCGTTGACAGGATAAGCAACTTTATCCTCGTTAGCACCGAACTCAACCATCCAGTTGCCATAAACGACTTTGAATTCACCGGAGAACTCAGCAGCCAAGAACTCGAAGGTGGGTTTAGCAGCACCGTCAACAGGGGTGAATATCGACGTCTCGTTAATTTTCCAGTCATTAATACCTCCGGGGAAGTACCAATTATCTTCGGTTACATAGAACTCACCGGCCGTCATTTTGAGGATAGGATTTCCGGAAGGGTCGAAGTTCAACGTCAGTGTAGCATTTTTATAGCCGGCAAAGGGGTTAGCAAAAGCGACATTACCGCCATCTTTAACCATAGCATAATCTTCGTTAAGACCGAAGCCATTACCATTGGTTCCCCATTGGTTGTCCCAAGAACGGTTCATGACCAGTTTGAAAGTACCATTGAAATCGGCAATGGTTGCGGTCAGTGTACCGGATACATCCTCAAACTGAGCTGCGGTTTCCAAAGTCCAGTCATTGTAAGCACCTACAATTTGATAAGCATCAACGGTGCTAATCTTCGTACCGGCAATCAGAAGGCAAGTGACTTCGTCGGGATTATTTACATCAATCTTGATAACGGCATCTTTGTATGCCTCGTGGTCACCTAAACCAAGGACTTTGATGTCCTTAATGTTAGCTTCTTCAGCGCCATCAACCGCTTTCTTTAAGGTAAGCTTCGGCCCTTTAAGTTCGATACCTTCTACGCCACCTTCTTTGTCAAGACCATACTGAGGATGCCATTCGTCAACACCTCCATCAGCAACAATTTTGAAACTGCCGTCCAATTGAGCAATCTGAACGGTTAAGATACCATCTTCACCGGAGAAAGCAGTGGAACGGTTATTCCAACCGTTAGCGTTACCGGCAAAATAATACGTGGTTGCATTCAGAGCCATCGTGGCTACTAATGCGAGAACAAAAGAAAAAATCTTTTTCATTGTTGTAAAAAAATTAAAGTTAGTAAATTATGTTAACTACCGATCGTAGTATCGGTTAGTTTTAATGAATTATGAATTATGAATTATGAGTTTTATTTCTTCCATAAGCAGGAGGTGAGGCTTTCGGCAGGCAACGTAAGTTCAAAAGCGCGTTGACCATCATCCACCACCATCTTCACCGCCGCATTGGATTTGTTGAACAGCACCAGTCCGTACGTTCCGTCGGGATTGGTACTTGCTACCGCTTGTACGCCCGAGGGCAGATAACCCGAAGTCCCAATTCGAGTAGAACCCGTGCGCAGTACCTTAGACATCTGTCCCATCACGTAATAGGTGCTGCGGTACATAAGGGACGAGTAATCGTTATAATCGATTTGGATAGCCCCGTAACAGGTACTGCAACCGCCCGGACGGTAAGGACCTTCTTCTGGGTGATTGTCGAGCATGAAGTTCCACATGACTGCACTCTTACACCATCTCAATGCCGGCTGGAAGCAGATATTATCCGCAATATCGAGGAACGACTGTCCGTAGGAGCGATAGTTCCAAGTGCCGATACTGGCTTCCGTGAAATACAGGTTCTTCGTGGGTGCGCCTTTGTGAATAACATCCAACTCACTACTGTTGCCGCCATAGTTATGGTACGCCGCACCGTCAATATACTGAGCCGCTGTAGCGTCCTTGTAAATCTTCAACGGATACTGCTGTTGGTCAGCCTTACCGTCGTAGTTATAGTTATGGTCAAAGACAATAATCTTTGTTTGTAATCCGGCGTTTCTGACTGCGGGACCTAACACCTTCACGAAATCGCGCTGTTGTTTCCATTCCATATACAGGCTCTCCGAGTTGCCCCAGTTAAGCGGCTCGTTTTGAATCGTAATCGAAGCAATCGGCACTCCCGCCGTTTCAAAAGCTTGAATCCAGTTCACGAAATAGGATGCATATTCCTCGTATAAGTTTGGATTGAGGTATCCCCCGTTCCAAGCGGTATAGGGCTGTTTGTCCGTGAGGTTATTCACTTTCATCCAACGAGGGCACGTCCAAGGTGAGCCCATGATTTGTATCGTAGGATTGATGGCGAGTACCTCTTTAAGAACGGGAATCACATATTCCGTCTCTTCCGCAGTGAGGGCAAAAGGTTTGTCCTTATTGTCCCAACAGGTGTAATCCGACAGCGAGAAGTCGGACGCACCGATAGAGATGCGGGTAGCACTATATCCCATTCCCTTCTCTACGTCGAACGTCTTAACGAGTAAGTCGTGCCGCTGGTCGGCTGCCATCTGCATGAGGTTATAGCAAGCCGAGCCGTTGAGGGCTATACCAAAGCCGTCAAACTGCTGATAGGTCTGCTCGGGCTTGAGGTACAAGGTCTTCTCCACGTCCATATTCAGTCCGTCTTTGAAGTTACGCGACACCGTCTCAAAATGCATTGTGTTATCTGCCGTAGAGACATAGGTCTGCACTCCCTCTATTGAAGGCTGCGGTTGTGGCTGCGGTTCGGGACCGGGTTCTTGTCCCCCTCCTGGAGTGGGACGGCATCCGCTGCTCATGAGCAGCAAGATGCCTAAAGTGATATTTATAATTTTTCCCATGTAGTTGTGTGATTATTCATATCTAACGTGAAGCGGATGATACCCTCTAACGGCGTGCTATTCATCCACCAGTTACCCACATTACTCTCTTCTTCGGAGGACACTAATGGTGCTTGAACCGTATAGTCTAACGATGTGAGTTCTTCGCCCCAACCGTGTTGACCAAAGTATTTGAAGTTTACGGTACCATAGCCCGGGTGAGCCTCGTCTTGTGCGTCCTTATTATCTATATACGCGGTGAACTGATATACGCCCGGAGCTACGGTGCGACATACTAAGTTCTGGTCGGGCGAATCAAAGCCCCAACCGCTGGTGATGGTCGGATGAGCGGAAGGTTGGCCGAAGCCCACGCCGCAAACCCATAGTATATCGTCGGCTGCCAAAGTGAGTTCGTACATCGGTTCAACGACGAGATAGTCTTCCGCTATTTTATAGCTGACATAGTACATTCCCGTCTCGCCTAAGAATTTCACTTGATTGCCATCTACCAGCTCCATCCAATCTTTGTTGATAGCATCGGCTACAGAGGTGACACCCGTAAGCGTGAAGACTTTGTCCTTCTCGAAGTATATCTTCGCTCCGCGATAGGCGGCACGAACACCCGAAGAAGTGATATAAGCCGGATTTTCCTCTAAATCGGTATTGACATCTAGCGCTTCAATAGGTGTGGCAACTTTACCTCCGTAAGTGACCTCAAAACTGAGGGTGTTAAAAATAACCGTGTCGATGGATTCGTAGATGTCATCTTCAATGTGGATGGCATAGTTATTAGCGGCCTCTGCATCGGCTTGAATAAGAGCGATATCCTCTTTGGTTAACAAATACGTAGATTGTGTAGCGTCCCAACCGAAGACGGGCTTGGTATAATCCACACGACCAAACTTCGTACCCACACAAGCCAATAAGAACTGGAAGGACTTAGGCAGTTGTAGATCGTACGCGGCGAACTCGTTATCACTGATTTTTTGCATCTGAATACCTTTGCCCAATAACTTATAGTTGATGGTAGGAGGCATAAGATACATCGTTTCAATGGCAGGGCGTTGACCCTTGCAATCGGATAAGATAAGGTTTGCTTCCGTACCTTCCACATTGGTAGCCGTCAAAAGCACTTTAATTGGTTCGCCTTCAGGCATGTTCGGCCCAAAAGGAACAGCATACTTGAACGTGTTCTCGTAATGTTTGTCTTTCGTGCGGACTACATCCGAAGCAATCACGTTGGTTCCTACTACGATTTTTATTTGTAGGGTAGATAGAGGGGTCTGAGTCTCATCAATGGTCACATTAAACGAGACACTATCACCAAACAGAACGGACTGTTGCGTCATTTGTGCTTGGAGTTTAACCTCCCCCTTGGGATAAACTTCGCGGAATTGCTTTTGTTGGCAACCGGTGAAGGTAATCAATCCCATCATTATAATAAACAAAGACTTTTTCATATTAGTATCCTGGGTTTTGTGTTAGATTAACATTTTGGTCCAATGCGGTTTGCGGAATGGGCATTAAGCGATGATTCTCCACGAACGGACGCGCTTGTGGCAAACGTCCCTCGTCACGACTATTGAGTGTGTTCATTACTTCAAGGAGTTTGCCAAAACGAACCAAGTCAAAGAAACGGCTTCCTTCAAGGGCAAGTTCTAATCGACGCTCGTTGAGGATAGCGTCCAACAGTTTCTCGCCGGTCAGACCCGCTAACGCCGGTAGTTTGACGCGATTGCGGATTTGGTTAACAAGTGCCAACGCTTCGCCGTCTTGGTGCGTACGCGCTAAGGCTTCCGCTTTGAGTAGAACGAAATCGCCTCCGCGCAGTTTGATGATACTATTCAGTCCTGAACGGCATTTGTACATAAACGGATAATGCTCTGCGGGATAGTAGTTCGACCACGTACAAGCCTCATATACGATGGTCTGGTTGCGACGAATCGTGTCGCCGGCAGCATCGAAAGCGGCCATCAAATCGCGACTCGGCGTAATCCATTTTGCCCAAGTGAAACTATACTCAGGGTCGTTGTAGTCCCGTCCGAACATCCAACTTACCCAGTTGCCCGAACCCGAGTTATATTGCATCTCAAGAATGACTTCGCGGGAATTGCGGGTAACCTCTTTCGTGGTTGCGTCAAATTTCCACAATGTGCGATAATCGTCTTCAAGGCGAATACCATCGGCTTCTATCAAGTTGCAATAATTGATAACCTCCTGCCAGTTGCCCATTTCTGCATAGACACGAGCAAGGATAGCGTATGCCACGGTCTTACTAAGAAGCGTCTTATCAGCGGGATTGAGAGATGGTGCATAGTTGATAGCGTCCTTCAAATCTGTAATCACCTGTTGATAAGCCTCTACTTGCGTTGAAGGCTTCGGGAAATAGATGGGATACACGTCTCTTATGTTCTCTGCCGTGATATCGGGCGCTTCGGATAGATTCAACGGGATATTGCCCCACCAACGTGCCATGTCGAAAATCATCATAGCACGGAAAATCTTTGCCTCCGCTTTCCATTGATTCCGTTCGTCTTGGCTGAAAGCCTTATCCGGTACCAAATCGATATTGGAAATCACCGCATTGGCAGCCGCAATATCTTCCAGATAACGATCCCAGTCACGGGCGATATCCGGATTGCTGGCGTCTAACGCGTTGGTCTCTACCGGCACAATCTCGTTTCCCGTCGTTCCTGCGTAAGCGTTGTCAGAACGGGTCTCACTGAACAGCAAATAGTCTAAGTACCAGTGTTCTTGTCTATCGCGCATCACTGTGTAGAGGTTCTTATAAACAGCCTCCATCGCCGCGCGGTCTTTGTACTTAATGCGTTTATCCGTCGTATCCTTGGTGGATAGGTTAATCTCCGATTGGTCGGAGATAGGATTGATATTTAAGCTGCAAGCACTCAGTCCACCGAGCAACATTGCAAATAACAAAATTTTGTTCTTCATAGTCATTAGAATTGGATGTTAATACCTAATGTGAATGTGCGGGTTTGAGGATAAGTGCCGTAGTCGATACCTTGTACAGCACCGCTGTTACCATATTGGTTCACCTCCGGATCCATTCCGCGATAACGTGTCAATGTCAACAAGTTACCTGCCGAGAAATAAGGTTGCATCTTCGTCAGACCTACTTTCTTCATCCATTTGCCCGAGAAGTCGTAAGACAACGTCAAGTCTTTGAGGCGGATATACGAACCATCTTCCACGAAATAATCGCTCACGCGCATGTCGTAACCGGCTTTAGGAATAGAGGTTACCATTCCTGGACGACGCCAACGGTCTAAGACCGTCGCCGCTTGGTTCTTACCGTCGTACATTCCTTCCATCTCAATACGACTGGCATTGAAGATGTCGTTGCCGTACGAACCTTGCAACAGGAAGCTAATCGTCACTCCATAGAAATGGAAACTATTCGTCATACCAAACGTGATAAGCGGATTAGGATCACCGATATACGTACGGTCGCTGGCGGTCAGTTCTCCGTCGCCATTCGTATCTACGTATCGAAGTTCACCCGTCTCGGGATCCACGCCGTCCGTCTTGTAACCGTAGAAACACCCTAACGGTCTGCCGGGGGTGTTGCGTACGCAATATTCGGCTAAAACATCCGTCACCTTGGCGTCGTAATAAACCTGATTGGTTTGTAACTTCATCAGCGTGTTCTTGTTGTGCGAGATATTCAAGTCCGTTTCCCATTGGAAGTTCTTACGTACGAAATTACGTGTGTGAATCGTCAACTCAACACCCGTGTTCTTCATCTCACCTTCGTTACGCTGAATGCTGCTAACAGCGGACGAACCGGCGGGCAGACTTACCCACATTAACATATTTCGGGTATATTTATAATACCAGTCAAACTCTATACCCAAACGGTTGCCGAACATCGTCCAGTCAAAACCTACGTCTCCTTGAGAGGTTGTCTCCCATGTTAAGTCCGTCGAGCGCAAGGAAGCCTGACTATACGTCGGAACGGCATTCTCCTTACCCGTCTCCCACCAGTTTTGGCGGTTGATGTTGTAACGCTCTAAATAGGCGTAGTCACCTAAACCGGCTTGGTTACCGGTCAGTCCCCAACCGCCGCGGATCTTCAAGTCGTCAATCCAGTCAACGTCTTGCATAAACTCTTCACCCGAGATACGCCATGCTGCACTCGCTGATGGGAACACGCCCCAACGATGACCCGGAGCTAACTTAGACGAACCGTCGGCACGTACATTAGCCGTAATCAAATAGCGGTCACCATAGTTATAAGATACGCGCGCGAGGAAGGACATTATCGCCCACTCACTGCCCGTGGTAGAAGTGCCGTAAGGGTCAATCTTATTGGCGGCATTCAGCGTCTGAATCGTTCCGTCTGCATAGTGACTGCCATAGATACCAGCCCACGAGTAACGCGAACGTGTCCAAGACGAACCTGCCATCAGGTCCAGATTATGCTTGTCGAGTTTTAATTTGTAATTCAGTACGTTATCCCAAACATATACGAAATCCGTCGAACGCGTATCCGTGCCTTCACCGTATTGGTTACGACCCCAAGACGTCTTGTCCGGATCCAAGAAAGAAGTGTAGTTAATCGCGCGATAGTCTCCCGTGAACGTGGTGGCAAAGGTAAAACTATGCTTCCCGTCGTCCGAACGTTTGAACTTATCTGTGTCATAGATAGTGAACAACCCTTTCGCGGTTGCCAAGAGACGATGCGTCTTGGTTAACTGCTGCGAGAAACGCTCGATATTCTCTAACGGAGAAGTGATATTCAATCCGTAGAAATTCGTGTTATAATGGCTCGGGTTATCCTTGTCCCAAATAGAAGCATACGTAGGCGTGTTAATCACCGACAGCACCATACCACCACGGTTGGAACCCGTACCCGTTGCCAAACCACCTTGATTGGTGTTGTACGAATAGGCGATGTTAGCACTGATATCAAACCACTTGGTCACCTCTGCATCAATCATCGAGCGCACATTAAAACGCTGGAACTTCATCGAGGGTACAATACCTTTCTCGTTTTGATAGCCACCCGAAAGGAAGTATTTCACTTTCTTCGTGCCGCCGGAGAAGGAGAGTTGATAGTTCTGCGTCGAACCATTCTTATACGTCTCGTTCCACCAGTCCGTCTGGTCTTTCAACCCGTCCGGCAACACGATCGTACTTCCTAAATCGCTCAGATATTCCTTATATTGCTCCGTATTGAGCACCTCAATCTTATTGTTGACTTGTGTCCAACCGCCACCGATATGTAACTCCACTTTCGTCTTTTCTTTGTTCACCGCTTGCGCCTTGGTCGTAATCAGTACCACACCGTTCGCAGCCCTACTACCATAGATAGCTGCCGACGAGGCGTCCTTCATAATCTGAAGCGACTCAATATCGTTAGGAGACAAGAATCCGATATCCGTCATCGGTACTCCATCTACGACATAAAGAGGATCGTTACTTGCATTCATAGAAGTCGTACCGCGTACGCGGATAACCATATCTACGCCCGGCTGACCATTCGGCTTGAGAACCGTCACACCGGCGGCTTTACCTTGAATGGCTTCTACCGCATTCGTCATTGCTTTTTGGTTGAGGTCGCTCACGTTCACCGACGAAACGGCCGTCGTAATGTCCTTGCGCTTGGCGGTACCGTAACCAATAACAACCACTTCGTCTAACAACTCCGTGTTGTCCTTTAACACAATGCTTACATCCCCCTGCGACGCGGTGGTCTCTAAGGTCTGTTTACCAACATAACTAAAAACTAAAATGGACTGCGCATTGGTTACGTCAAGCACGAATTGCCCGTCATAATCCGTCACTGTACCATTTGTCGTACCACGCTCTAAAATCGTGGCTCCAATGATGGGCTCGTCGTTCGCATCACGGACTACTCCGCGAACCGTCACCTGAGCCATCATACTCAGACTGCTAATCAGCAGCGCTGCACTGAAGAGAATCTTTAGAGATAAGATGTGCTTCATACAAATTAGATTTAGATTTAATATTTTTGTTTAAGTCAATTTTAATTGACGGTACAAAATTACTACTTTTTTTTGAAACTACCAAATATTTTTGTTATTTTGCATAAAAAATGCGACTTTTGTCATTTTTTTCTATCCATTCTTTTAATATCGCGTGCGCAGGCTCTGCCATCTGACCATGGTCGAAACCCTTTAGTTCATATAACTCGGTCTGCTCATTGCCATTCAGCCGTAACATCCGCCATAGATACGCTTGCTCCTCGTAACGACCATAGAGTTCCTGCTCCCTATCTCCCGAGATAATCAACATCGGCGGAACGCCCGATCTTAGGTGTGATAACGGTGCTAAATCGTCCAACGTCGGTTGTAACTCCGATATACCTTGCCTGCGGCGATATTCAAAGTGCGTCACCGCTTGCCCGCTGTACGGAGCCAAACACCAAAGCGAATCGGGATCAATACCGTAAGGCGCTAACCAACGCTTATCCAGTCCTACCATCGACGTGAGGTATCCTCCTGCGGAGTGACCGGCTACGATGATCTTGTGCGTATCGCCATGATATTCGGAACCGTGCTCAAAGACCCATGCCACCACTGCTGCCGCATCGCGGATACATTCGTCTATCGACACCTTCGACATAAATCGGTAGTTGGCAGCTACAACGACCAGCCCGCTATTGCGCAGCGAATCCGGAATAAACTTATTCCCTCCTACTAATCCGCCGCCGTGGAACCACACCACCACCGGCACATCTGTCAGTCGGGTAGGGTAATAGACATCCAACACACAGCGTTCTTGGCAATATGCATCCGTCGTATCGCGATACGCAATGTCTTGCACAAGGGCATAGTCGCTATGTGCCCAAAGTGGGACGAGCGCAACGACTGCCACCATAGCTAAAAGAATATGCTTTTTCATAAGTACAGATTATTTTCGGCTGCAAAGATACAACTTTTTTTTGGATTGTGCAAGAAATAAGCATAAAAAACCGCGTTTATGTTACTAAACACAAGGAAAACACGCGGTTTTGCGCCTTTTCTAACGAAGACCCCTCGGTGACCCTTCGGTAACGTTTCGGTGATCCCTCGGTCAGGTAACGTTATTACACTTACATTACCCTTGTGTTAGAGGCGAAAAGATCCGAAACAAATGCTAAATAAAAGCAGTTGGGAATTTTTATATTTTTCCTTGATATATGCAAATAAAAACACATTTTTCTGCTGAAAAACTTGCATATATCAAAAAAAAGCAGTACCTTTGCGGCAAAAGCCGCAATGAAGGGGTTAATATTCATATTACTACAGGCGATTATCGTGGGAGATATAGCAGATGCCGTGACGGGAGAACCGATTGCGAATGCGTCCGTCTATTACGCCAATACGAAAGACGGAACGACCTCTAATAACGAAGGATCGTTCTATCTCAAAGCGGACTTCGAGCGCAAACGTACCCTCGTGGTGTCCGCCATCGGCTACCACTCCGAGCGTTTCGTCATCGAACCCAACCAGATGGCAGGGATAGACGTTCGGTTGCGCGAGAAGACTTCCCAACTCCAAGAACTGCTCGTCACGCCGGGTGCTAATCCCGCCTTGGCGATGATAGACTCCCTTCGCGCACACCGAATAGACTACGACAAGAACCCTAATATCACCTACGAACACGTGACGGAGTTAGGGCTGAGTGAGTTCACTCCACAACAACTGAAACGGCACCTGTGGAAACAACTGGAACCATATCTGGTCGATTCGTTCTTACCCCTCTACCGTTGCGAAGAGACCGTCGGTTATCGCGACCAATGGGAGAGGATAGGTCCGCAGAAAGAGGAAGCGTTTATCCTTACGGCAACGGATTATGAGGTACTGCTGGCGGACAATAGTCACCTAAACTTCTACCACAACGAGATACCGCTCATCGGTAAGGCGTTCCTTTCGCCTCTTGCCTCTGCCGGCAAGACCTACTATAACTACTACCTTGTGGATAGTAGCGAGGTGGCAGGAGGAAAGACCTATACCCTCGATTTCAAGACAAAGAATCCGTTCTATGCGACATTCAACGGGCGGATGGTTGTTGATTCGGGAACGTGGGCGATACGCAGTATAGAAGCTAAGATCCCGAGACAGTCGTCGGTAAACTACCTTGTGGGGGGAAGTATAAAGCAGGAGTTTGATGGGCAACAGAACCTAAAAGAAGAGGATGTGACGGCGTTGCTGGATTTCTCCATCAAGGGAGATAGTAGCCACGTGTGGCCGTCGGCGATGCTCTCTCATCAATTACGACGGTCTAATTACGTCCGCTCCAATAGCAGTCCCTCGAAAACCGATGCTGTCGACGCTGACCGTCTTAATGAACAGACAACAGGAATGGTGAAATTTGCAAGTTGGATGGCGAGGATAATCTCGACGGGATATATACCGACAGGGACGGCGATAGACTTTGGGCACGTACAAGAGATCTTACAGGTTAACAAGATAGAAGGCGTACACGTCGGTATCCCTTTGCGAACGAACGAGAGATTATGGAAAAACGTATCGTTAGAGGCGGCGGTAGGTTACGGATTCAAAGATAAACAATTCAAAGGATTAGGGAAAATCAGTTTTAACCTACCTACCCTACGACGAAATATCCTCAAAGTCGAATATCGGGACCAATATGTTTGGGAAGAAGTGGACGATTTCACCTCTCTCATGCGCGAGAACGGCGTAGGCTACGGAACCATGGACTTCACTGCCTACGCCTTCGAAGCCCTCTACTCCAACAAAAACGCCACCTCGTCAATGATACGAAAACGACTGTTTCAGGTTGCTACAGAGAACGACTGGAGCGACGTTTGCGAGACAAGCCTGTATTTGCGTATTGGCAACGCAAGACCGCCTTCGGCTGAAGGACCGCTGACGCTGAAGGACCGCTACGCTGAAGGAGTGTCGTACGGAGCATTGGGTGGGATTGTGAGATTAGGATGGGGAGAGAGGAAAGTAGATTCTTATTTTAGGCGAGTACATGTGGGCGGAAGGTATCCGACGGTGTTCCTTGGAGCGGAGATGGGTGGTGTAAGCCCCTACCCGACCTCCCCCAATAGGGGAGGAGCGTCTTATGACTTGTACGGCAAACTGACACTGATGGTGAAGCAGACGGTGAGTTTGGGATTGGGAGGCAACTTAGACTATGTAGCGCAAGTGGGGACGACGATAGGACAAGTGCCGTTTACGCTCTTGCACCATTTTGAGGGCAACCAAGGCTATGCCTACGACCCGTATCGGTTCACACTGATGAATAACCTACAATACAACGCCAAGCACTTTTGTGCCCTACACCTAAGTTGGAACGGTCAAGGAGTGCTGTTTAACCTTATTCCGGGAATCCAATACCTACGACTACGTGAGTTGGTGACGTTTAAGTTGGCGGCAAACCTCGATCCGGCTTCTTATCGGGACGAGACCAATCCTTTCCGCGAACCATACGTGGAGGTAGGTTGCGGAATAGGAAATATCCTACGCGTACTGGACCTGCACTCGGTTTGGCGCGTGACGAACAGGCAAGACCCCACAACCCCACTTTGGGCTATGCGGTTCCGTATTCATTTAGATTTATGATTTAGTGATTGGCAGGATGGTAGGTTAAGATTGCCTTCCTTAGATCTTGTACATCGACGTGGGTGTATATCTCCGTAGTGGCAAGGTCCTCGTGCCCAAGCAGTTGTTGGATGACCCGCAGGTCAGCCCCGTTTTGTAGCAAATGGGTGGCAAACGAGTGGCGCAAGGTGTGAGGCGAGACGACTTTATGAATCCCTGCCGCTTCGGTGAGGCGTTTGATGATGGTGAACACCATCGCTCGGGTGAGTGGGCGACCTCGGCGATTGAGAAAAGCGTAGTCGGTGGCTTTCGAGTCAATAGGCCAATGAGAACGTTCTTCGAGCCAGTAGATAAACCATTTCTTAGCTTCGGGAGAGATGGGTACGTAACGCTGTTTGCTGCCCTTACCGAGAATGAGCATATACTCCTCCTCAAGGTAGATATTACTGAGTTTGAGTTCGGTGAGTTCGCTCACGCGCAGTCCGCTGCCGTAGAGCATCTCGATGATAGCGCGATTACGATGTCCCTCATTGGAAGAAAGGTCTATCTGGGCAATCATCGAATCAATCTCTTCGAGGGTAAGGACGGCAGGCAGGTGCTGTTCCTTGCGCGGCTGAGCCAGCAGTTCGGAGGGGTCTTGTTCGATAAAGTTCTTGTAGAGCAGAAACCGATAGAACGAACGAATACCGGATAGGATACGTGCCTGAGAACGGGCGTTCGATTGTTCGTTAAACGTTTGATAGACAAACTGTTCAAGGTCAGAGAGTGTGAGACGGACGATATCGAGGTGATACGTGTCGCAATACTGGCGCAGTTTATCAAGATCCTGTTCGTACGCCTCTACGGAGTGGTCGGATAGTCCACGCTCAAAACGCAGGTAGGCGTTATAGTCCTTATAGATAGAATCCGGTTTAAGCATTGCGCGAGTGTTTGTACATCATGCGAGTTGGGAGGTAAGAGGTGAGCACACCAAGCAGGAGTACCACCACAAGAACAAAGAGCACATCTAAGCCCTCAACCGAAACGGGATAAGCAGAGATGATATATTCGGTTCCGGTACCGAGTTTGAGCAGTCCGAAATGTTCCTGTACAAAACAGATGATTAGACCCAACACCACCCCTATGGCAGCCCCGAGTCCATTGATAAGAAATCCTTCGTAAAGGAAGATACGACGCACGAGACTATCGTCCGCACCGAGGTTCTGAAGGGTCACCACGTCCCGCTGTTTATCAAGGATAAGCATTGTGAGGGAGGATATCATGTTTAGTCCGGCGATAAGAAGGATGAACACCATCAACACGGCGGTGAGCCATTTCTCGATACGCAGGACGCGGAAGAAGTCTTCCTGTTGTTCGTAGCGGTTGAGAACACGATATTGAGGACCTAAGAATCGGGTGAGGCGGACTTGTGTCTTCTTGACGTTGGCTTCCTTATTGACTTTAACGAGGAGGGCGGTGACGGTGGTGGAGTCGTAGTCAAAGAGATAACGCGCAAGGGGAAGAGAGATGAGTGCGACTTTGTCGTCATATTGGGTTTGGTTAACCGCAAACTCGCCCGAGACGAATGCCACAGCTTGGCGGAAATTCTGGTCGGATCGCAGCATGTTCATCTGTCCTATCCGTTTAGGCGAATAGATGTGTACTCCTTCC
>JAKSNE010000159.1 GCA_024400135.1 Paludibacteraceae bacterium | reverse complement strand
AAACCCACAATCTCGCCTTGCTGCAACTCAATCGACACATCATTCACTACGGTTCGTTTGCCGTATTTCTTAAATAAATGTTCTGTTCTTAGTCTATCCATGTTAGTTTAGAGTTTAGAGTTTAGAGTTTAGAGTTGGCTCTCTTGACCTTTTTGTACAGATCCGAGGCAAAGACGAAGTCGTCCAACGCCTCGCTCTCGGAGTGGAAGATCTCGTGACGCGAGCCTTCCCACTCTTTGATACCGCCTTTCAAGAATACGATATGGTCGCCAATCTCCATAATCGAGTTCATGTCGTGGCTATTGACAATCGTACAGATATTATACTCCTCCGTGATCTCGTGAATCAGTTGGTCGATAACCAGACTCGTCTTGGGATCCAATCCGGAATTCGGTTCGTCACAGAACAGGTATTTGGGGTTCATCGAGATAGCGCGAGCAATCGCCACACGTTTCTGCATACCGCCACTGATCTCGCTGGGCATCAACTCCATCGCACGCTCTTGGATATTCACCCTCTGTAAGCAGAAACGGGCTCTTTCCTCTATCTCCGCCGCCGTCATAGACGAGAACATCTCCAACGGATACATCACATTCTCCAACACGGTCATCGAGTCAAACAATGCCGCCCCTTGGAACAACATTCCGACCTCGCGATGGAGTTCGCGAATCTGCTTCTCGTTCATCTCGCTTAGGTCACGACCGTCATACAAAATCTGACCGCTATCCACCTTGTGCAAGCCGATAAGCGACTTCATAAACACCGTCTTACCACTACCCGACTGACCAATGATCATATTCACTTGACCATCCTTCAGCGTCGTGGTTATATGGTTAAGCACCACCGTGCCGTCAAAACTTTTGACGATATCTTTAACTTCAATCATAGCAATAACTTCGTTAATAACAGGTCAGCAAACAATATCAATATATTCGAGTTCACCACCGCACTCGTACTCGCTCTACCTACATCCAGCGCACCGCCGTAGGCGTAGTAGCCATAGTAACTACTGAACGAGGTGATAATAAACGCAAACACCAACGACTTGATGATGCCGTACCACACGTAGTAAGGGTTAAACGCATATTGGATACCGACGATATAGTCTTGTATAGTGATCACATCCGTGAACACACCCACACCTAAACCGCCTATCAGACCCACCGTGATGGAGATAATAACGAGCAACGGCATCATCGTCATGAAAGCCGCTATCTTAGGTAATATCAAGTAGTTAGCGCTATTAACGCCCATGATCTCCATCGCGTCTATCTGCTCGGTAATACGCATCGAACCGATTTCTGAAGCGATGTTTGACCCTACCTTACCTGCCAAAATCAGACATAAGATCGTACTCGAAAACTCCAACAGCAACGTCTCGCGCGTGAGCAGACCCGTCGTGTACGTAGGTAATAAGGGGTTCTCGGTGTTTAACTTCGTTTGAATAGTCAAGATGGCACCAATAAAAACGGAAATAATAATCACAATCGGGAGGGATTGTAAACCTTGTTTTTCTATCTCACGAGCATACTGACGCCAGAACATTCGTTGCCTGTCCGGCAAACGAAAAACTTTACCCATTAACAGCACATATTCCCCAAAATGTTTAATTAAATCTTTCATTTTTGACAAATATTCTTAATTTTTCGTGCAAAGTTACAAATAATTTTGGATATATGCAAATATTTTTATATCTTTGCAGTGAAATTCTGATAAATATGAAAATTATATCCTATAATTTGAATGGAATCCGCAGTGCCATAGCCAAAGGACTGCTCGATTGGCTACCCTCAGAGAACCCTGATGTTTTTTGCATTCAGGAGAGTAAAGCGCAGCCCGAACAGATTGACACACTCGCCATGCAAGCCTTAGGATATCATAGTTATATCCACTCCGCGGAGAAGAAAGGCTATTCGGGTGTTTGTATCTTTTCCAAGACCGAACCCGACTACGTTCATGCCGGGATGAGCATTCCTCGTTACGACAGCGAAGGACGTGTGCTGCGTGCCGACTTTGGCGACCTCACCGTCGTTTGTGCCTATATCCCTTCGGGTACGACCGGCGACCTGCGTCAAGAGTTTAAGATGGACTTCCTCGAAGCGTTCCTCAAATGGACGCGCGAGTTGCGTCAGACGCGCCCGAACCTCATCGTTTGCGGAGACTACAACATCTGCCACCACCCTATCGACATCAATCACCCCGAGCGACAAGTCGGTGTGTCGGGTTTCCTACCCGAAGAACGCGAATGGATGGATCGCTACCAAGACAGTGGGATGGTCGATTCGTTCCGTCTCTTTGATGACCGAGCTGAACAATACTCGTGGTGGAGTTATCGTTTTGGAGCCAGAGAACGCAATGCCGGTTGGCGTATCGACTATTTCTGGGTTGCCGAAGAGTTGCAATCGCGCCTCAAAAGTGCCGGCATCCTCCAGCAAGTCGTTCACTCCGACCACTGTCCCGTATATATTAACATTGACTAACGAACGTATGAAATACTGTCTTATCTTCATCTTTTTAGCGATTGTCGGCTTAGCCGTTGCCCAACAGCGCGTTCCTGCCTCCCCGAAACCGTTCGTGGTCACGCAGCCGAATGGCGACACGCTATCCGTTCGCCTCGTCGGGGACGAATGGCACCACCATCACACCACCTTAGACGGCTATCCTATCGTTCAAAACAAACGAGGCTATTGGTGCTATGCGCGTCCGACAAACCCGCAACACCCCTCGTGCCGCAAGGCGCATAGCGAGCCCCAACGTACTCGTTGCGAACAACGCTGGCTTCATTCTTCATATATTACTCTTAATTCATAATTCTTAATTCTTAATT
>JAKSNE010000158.1 GCA_024400135.1 Paludibacteraceae bacterium | reverse complement strand
AGAGAAGCCGTCTAGTTCGATAGTTGATAGTTCATCAGACTTTTGGCGGAAGACGGCGAGGGAGCCTTGTGGAGTCTTGAGGGAGGACATCTGGGAGAGCTCGGTTGGCGTAGCCATCCACTTATTAACTTGATAACTCTCAACTTTTAAACTACTCTCAACGCTACACTCTACACTCTCAACTAAATAGACGAGGTCGAAGTGACCGAGGAGTTCACCGATACACTTGTCCCCTTCAGCGACGAAGAGTTTCTCTTCGTCTCTTACTTTTTTCTGCTGCAAAGAGCGAATAAATCGCACCTGATTCTTTGAAATATGTCCTAAATTAGGTTCCATTTACTAAAAAAATCGGCTCTTTCTTCAAAAAACGCTGCAAAGGTACAAAAAAATTTGCATATATGCAAACTTTTTACTAATTTTGTACGCTAAATTAAAATGCCGAAGAAGAGACTTGACATATTAGTTGCCCTTTTGGGTGTTGTTTTGGTGGTATTGACGGGTTGTCACCCGTGTCGTTACGTGCCCCAAAACGAGTACTTACTCAACAAGGCGAAGGTACAGGTGGAAGACCGCAAGGATATCTCTACTTCGGACTTGAGCAATTACCTTCGGCAGAAACAGAACACCGAGATCTTAGGCTTCTGGAAACTTCAACTGCATATTTACAACACCGCTCCGAAGGACACGATTACCAAGTCGCAGAAACTGCTGACGAAGAATGCGCACAAGATGGGTGAGGCTCCGATTATCTACGATAAAGACGCGACCACGGTGTCTATGGAGCAACTCAGGAAAGCGATGGAGAATAAAGGTTTCTTCAATGCTCAAGTAGATACGATTATCACCCGCAAGGTCGATGAGAAGAAAAACGAGCGCAAGGTTAATGTCACGTATCGCATCAAAGCGAACAAGCCGTATCTCATTCGCGATTATAAGACGAACATCGCCAACGATGTGGTGCGGCAGATAGCCAATAACCGCGGTCGCACCATCAAGAACGGCGACCAGTTCGATGCGTCGGCTTTGGATAACGAGCGTCAGCGTATCGCTACAGGAATGCGCAATCAGGGTTATTACTACTTCGATAAATCAATGTTAGAGTACCGCGCCGATAGTAACTACAACTCTCACGAGGTGGCGATGGAGATGAGGTTGCAAGACTATATCGCTAACTTGCCCGACTCGTTGCGTAGCCGCTTGTATCGCCAATACACAATCTCGCGTGTCTGCTTCCATCAAGACTATGACCCCATCCACATGCCCGTTGATATCGTCCTCACTACCGTGACCGATCCGTTGGGTTATGAGTTCACGTACGAGGGCACGCCTTTGCTGCGCAACCGTGTGCTGAAGAAAGCGTGTAAGATCCGTCCGGGCACTTTGTATAACGAGACGGCGGTGGAGCAGACGTACGCAGCTCTCAACGGCTTAGGTCCTATCAAGTATATCGATATCGCTTTCGTGCCGGTGGACGACCACGAACTGGAGTGCCACATCACCCTCTCGCGTAGCAAACTCAATAGCGTCTCGGCGGAGGTCGAAGGAACTTATTCGGCGGGCGACTGGGGTATAGCTGCCGGAGTAGGGTACGTGAATAGGAACATCTTCCGCGGAGCGGAACAGCTCTCGATTAATGGTCACGCCAGTTACGAATGGCGTCAGAACGGCGGTAAAGCTATTGAAGGAACAGTCGATGCCGGTCTGCTTTTCCCTAACACGTTGCAGGTGAAGATCGGCTATCAGTACCAGACGCGTCCCGACGAATATACGCGGACGATTGCTAATGCCGGTCTGTACTACACCGCGCACAAACGTCATAAGAATCCCAAATGGCACCACTCGTTTAATATTATCGACATCAGCTATGTCTATCTGCCTTGGGTTTCGGACGCTTTCCGACACGACTTCTTGGAGAAATCGACGGTGCTGAAGTATAGTTACCAAGACCATTTTATTGTCGATTGGTCGTATAGCGGTCGGTATAACGGCTATGACTCTCGCCGCCCGTTACGCAGTTTCGTCACGTTTAACTACACCCTTGAGACGGCAGGTAACTTCCTTTATGGCATGAGCAGACTCTGCAAACAAAAGACCAACGAGGCAGGCCAATACGAGATCTTCCATATTCCTTACGCCCAATACGGCAAGGCGGATTTTAACTTCACTTTCCACCACGTGTTAGCGGAGAACCATCAGATCGTGACGCATATCGGGTTAGGAGCGGTGGTACCGTATCTGAACTCGGGTGTAGTGCCTTTCGAGAAACGTTATTTCGCCGGCGGTAGTAACAGTGTCCGCGGTTGGCAGGCACGTGCCTTGGGTCCGGGTGCTTTCTCGGTACAGGGCAGCAGCAGCCTGCTCTACGAACTTAAGGCAGGAGATATACGTTTTGACGCAAACTTAGAGTATCGGTATCATGTACTGAAGTTCCTTGAGTTGGCAGCGTTCTTTGATGCGGGAAATATATGGACGATCCGCGACTATCCCGAGCAACCGGGTGGACAGTTTAAGTGGAACGAGTTTTATAAGCAGATTGCGATGGCGTATGGTGTGGGTGTGCGTTTGGACTTCAGTTTCCTTATCTTCCGCGTGGATTTAGGTGTTAAGTTGTACGATCCGGCGCGTATTTATGGGGAGCGAGCCGGCACGCAATGGCGTACGGTTCCGAATGGGTTAGGGTGGAAGGATGATTTCACGTTTCACTTCGCCATTGGGTATCCGTTCTGATAGTTGAGAGTTTAGAGTTGAGAGGTTAGAGAAGCCGTCTAGTTAAAAAGTTGAAAGTTTAAAGTATATGTTGCGATTACAATGCGTAAAAAATAAAATCGAGGCTGGATGCGACGAGGCGGG
>JAKSNE010000157.1 GCA_024400135.1 Paludibacteraceae bacterium | reverse complement strand
GTGGTGGTACAGGTCGTACGTTGCACCCCGATAACATGGCTGCCGGTCCTGCTTCATACGGTATGACCGATACCATGGGTCGCATGCACAGTGACGCACAGTTTGCAGGTTCGTCTTCCGTACCTGCACACGTTGAAATGATGGGCTTCCTCGGTATTGGAAACAACCCGATGGTGGGCTGCACCGTAGCTTGCGCCGTTAATGTAGCATTGGCACTGAATAAATAACACGTAGGCAACATATCCCGTGGGCACAAAACGCTTTTTATATGTCTAAAAGAATGCGACTCCCTATCTTGGGAGCCGCATTTGATTTTAGGACTAATTCGTGTATTATTTCGTTGGGTCTAAATACTCGTCCTTAAATCGTACAAAGCAGAAGATAAGAAGTGGAATAAGTAAGCCCAAGACGATGGCACCAAAGCCTATCTTAATGATTTTAGGCGACTTTATGTCTGCTTCCATTTGTGCTTTTTCTACCAATTTAGCGGGAAGGGAAGAAGAGACAAGTACCAACTTATTCTCCTCGCTTTTGCGGATGAGGTAGAGGTATTGTTCCTCCATGGTTTGTACGTTTCGCTTCATCTCCAAGAAAGTACGTTCTTGTTCGGGCAGTTGTGCCAAAGCAGCCGAATACTTATTGAGTTGTCCGTTCAAGTGCTCTTGTCTGAGTTTCACCGACTCACGCACTTCTTTTGCGCCCAAGGCGATGTTACAACGTTGTTGCTCAATTTGTTTATCCAAAACAATCACCATCGGGTTATCCTCTGTAGCGGTCTCCATCAACGTCATTCGTTGTAAAATCTGATTATTGAATGTGTTGATAACAGAAGCAAGAGAGGCATCGCTTATGTTTCCATAGATGAGACTTTGGTTATGCAAAACGAGGGAGTCTTTGAGTTGCTTATCCAAGTTATCGAGCATTCTTAGATCGAGGTTGATATCCGCTAACTGGTGCTGATAACTCTCGATTAAAGCGTGATATTCCGCAGCCGTTTGGGCAACGTTGGTTATCTGGTGCTCGCTTTTGTAAAGTTCCAGAGCGGTCTCGGCTTCGGTCAGTTCTTGTTTTACCTGCGAAAAATGTTCATCCAAGAAGGTCTGCGACTGCCGCGCAATGGCATTTCGATCATTAGCAGAAGCGTTATTATACAGGTCTAACAACATATTGAGTATTGCCACTGCTTGCTGTGGATTATTAGAGATTGTTGTCATCGTAATCACTTGCGATTCGCGAGCGAGACGAGCCACGTTGATTTTCTTGATATATCTATCAACCGCAGCGATATGCGGATAGACGGTGATGCGGTACTTCTCACCTTGCTCTTTGACGATATACTTTTGTGTGTGCAACACCGGTTTTTCGTAAGCCAATGCAAAATCGGGACAGGGGAAGACCGGTGTCCAACGCAGATGATGGCGTTGTTCGACTTCGATGATTAGATGGAGGCTATCGACAATCTGCTCCATGATATCTCGCGAAGTGAGGACTTTGATTTCGTCCATGGTTGTCTTGTTTCTATCCACACCCATCATACTCATCATCTCACCTTGTTGGGTCTGTAAATCAGGTGTACGAAGCATGATAGCAGCGCTAACCACCCGCTTGGGAGGAGTAACAAGGAAATAGAACATTCCCAATACACCGCACACACATACGCTAATGACAAACCACCACTTGTGTTGCCAACTCCACGATATTAACTCTTTGATATTCATAAAAACATTTACTATTTACGATTTGACGATTTACTATTTACGATTTACTATTTGACGATAACCGGATGTAAGGGACGAACAAAAACGACATCCGACTTTAGCAAGTAATAAGCAGGCGATTGATAGATGGCGGGAGAAGTCAAATCAAGAACGATCTTCTTCTCTTCGTTATTCTCGGTACGGAGCACCTCCACTTGTTTAATGTTCGCATTTCGAGTCACACCTTTAGCAGCGCCGATAGCCTCGAAGATGGTAATCGGTTTAGACACCGCCAAACGATGAGGCGTATTCACCTCACCAAAGATAGAAATAGTCGTATTCACGAACGAAGCCGTAACGTATGCGTTTTGCACTTTATCAGAAACCAACGCAGTGATATGCGATTTGAGTTCTTCAAGCGTTTTGCCTGCCACCGGCACTTTCTTGAGGATAGGCATGTCAATAGTGCCGTCTTGCGCTACAAGGTAATTACCACCCACATTGAAAGGTTGCGTGGCAACCGTATTCAACGAATGTATATAAATGGACAGTTCGTCTCCTGTCTGAATCACAAACTCGGGATAAGCAATCGCCTGCTGGCGATCTGCCAATCCTTGAACGAGAGACATTTGCTTGACGGATGTACAGCCCGCAAAGAGCACCATCGGTAAAATTAAAATAAGTACTAATCGTTTCATAATTTTAATCTAATTTCTCAAAAAATATCGATAAAGTTATCAATAATATACTTTACTTGTTCGTCTGTCAAACGAGAATAAAGCGGTAAAGTTATCTCGTTTTCGAATAACCGATAGGCGTTTGGATAATCTGCTATATTAAAGCCCAGTGCTTTATATGCAGTCATCATCGGTAGCGGTTTATAATGTACGTTCGTGGCTATACCACGTTCCGCCATCGCAGTGATAATCGCATTGCGCTGCTCGGGTGTCTTACCTAACATTCTCACACAATACAAGTGTCCTGACGAGCGGAAATCCTCTCCATTATGTTTGGGCAGCAGCAACGGTAAGTTAGATAACACCTCATCGTATTGGCGGATAATCTCGTGACGGCGAGCCAATAGACCCTCATAACGTTGTTGCTGAGCAAGTCCGATAGCCGCCATAATATCTGTCATGTTGCATTTATACCAAGGACCTACAATATCGTACTCCCATGC
>JAKSNE010000156.1 GCA_024400135.1 Paludibacteraceae bacterium | reverse complement strand
CCAGTTCTTGCTTGAGGAAACCGGTAAACTCGGGAATCTTCGTGTTATTGGTGAACTGCGCTACATCTACGTCCGCGAAATAGAGCTTGTAGCATAAATAGATAGGCTCTTGTTCGGTGACGGAAGTCTTGGAGACGAGGGTGCGGATAAAGATGTTTTGACCGCTCTGCGAGCCGGAAGACCGCTGCGCTGATTGATCGCCCGTGGCTGAAGGATTGCTTGCTGATTGACTTCCTGTGGCTGACGGATTGGCAGGTTGGTCGGGTGGGAGAACGGTGATTTTAAGACCGTTGGAGTGGTAGGTCTCCCCACTGACCGTAATTGTAGCGGGATTGATATTAAATGACCCTTCCTCTGTTGCGAGAAGGGTATAGGTATAGGTGAGCGAGAAAGAGGAAGTCATCTTTCCGTTCACAAACGAGGTCGATTGTGACTGCGAGGTGTAAGGTCCTGCCAATACCTCAAAGTGATCCCATGCGGCAGGACGGATATCCTTTGCCCTTTGGTTGATGGTGAAAGTCAGTTGGAACGGTCTGTTGGCAATCACCTGCGATGGCGCTGAGGCTTGGAAGGAGACTTCTTCGGCGTGGATTGTGGATAGTGGATAGTGGATAGTGGATAGTAAAATAACTAATCCTATGAATAATCTATGTTTCATATTTACCATGCTTTTTCTACGATACGTTTTTTACCTTGTTGACGCTGCATCTTCTCTTGCGTCTCTTTTTCGTCTTGTTCTAAGGCTTGCAAGATCTGCTCGGCAGTCTCCTTATCCATTTGGTCTTGGTTCTGCTGTTGCTCTTGTTGTTGCTGTTGTTGCTGTTGTTCTTGCTGCTGCTGCTCTTGTTGTTGCTGTTGTTGTTGGTCTTGTTTTTGCTGATCTTGGTTTTGCTGTTGGTTCTGTTGTTGCTGTTGCTGCTGTTGTTGTTGTTCGAGCAAGGTGAGTGCTTTGGCTAAGTTATAGCGTGTGTCGTTGTCCTTGGGGTTTAGTCGTAGGGACTGCTCGTAAGCGGCAACGGCTTTGTCGTATTGTTGTTGACCAAAGCACGCGTTACCTAAGTTATGCATTGTACGCGCGAGTTGTTGCTTGTCTTTCTTGGGGTCAAGTTGTTTGGCGGCTGCCACGTACTCTGCGGCTGCCTCCGGATATTTCTCTTGACGAAAGAGGGCATTCCCTAAGTTATAATGCGCCTGATAGGAGTTCTCGTTCTTATTCAGTCCTCTACGATAATCGACTTCTGCCTCCGTGAAGTTCTCTTTGCGATAGTCGCGATTGCCGTGGCGAACGGCAGAGGACTCCTGCTGGGCAAAGAGGGCTGAAAGGCTGAAAGGCTGAAAGGCTGAAAGGAGGAGGGTGAGTAATAAGATTTTATTGAAACAGTTTTTCATAATCGAAGAGTTGATGTTTGCGGTTGAAAATAAAGAACTCGATGACGAGGAGTAGGAAAGCAATCAGTGCAAAGGACTGGTATTGCTCGTTATAATCGGTATAGACAGTCGTCTCAATCTCAGCGGTAGCCAAGCGGTCAATCTCCTGTTGGAGGGCACGCATAGCCGTGTTGGTGTTATCGCAATGGATATACGCACCGTCACCGGCTTGGGCGATGTCTTTTGCCATCTGTTCGTTGAGTTTGGTGACAACGACTTGTCCCGACCTATCTTTCATATAGTTATTCGTTCCGGGGATAGGAATAGGTGCTCCTTGACCGGTACCGATACCGATGACGTAGAGGTGGATGCCCGCTTCTTTCGCGTGTTTAGCGGCTTCGATAGCATCGTCCTCGTGGTTCTCACCGTCGGTGATGAGGATGATTGCGCGTCCCGCCTCAGACTGTTCGGAACCGAACGAACGCATCGCCGTGTGGATAGCCGAACCAATCGCTGTTCCTTGTGTTTGGATAAGGGACGGTGTAATCGTCGAGAGGAACATTTTTGCAGATACGTAGTCGCACGTGATGGGCAGTTGGGTATAGGCTTCGCCGGCAAAGACGACGAGACCGATCTTATCCTCTTGCATCTTATCAATGAGTTTGGAGAGCATCTGTTTGGCTCGGTCCAGACGAGACGGAGCCACATCTTCCGCCAGCATTGAGTTAGAGATATCGAGAGCGACCATAACTTCGATGCCTTGCCGTTTGATGGTTTGCTCATTTTGCCCAAACTGCGGACGCGCAGCCGCAAAAATAAGGAGCGTGAGGGAAAGTAACAACATGGCAAACTTGATGGCAGAGCGAGTGGTTGAACGCTCAGGCATAAGTTCTTTGACAAGTTCGGGATCGCCGAACGAAGCAAGCTGACGTTGTTTGCGCTTGGTGAGCAACACGTATCCCACAATCAGAATAGGGATCAGCGTCAGAAGCCATAGAATATGAATATAAGCGAAATGCATATTGTTTAGCAAGTTTAGCGGGTTTAGTTAGTAATCGTACGTAAGACGAAGTGTTTCAACAAAATATCTAATAACAAGCAGATAAGGGCGGCGATAAGGAAAGGCTCGAAGTTCTCGGTACGTTTAGAGAACTCACGAACGCGAATCTTCGATTTCTCCAGTTGGTCGATCTGCTCGTAAATACGTTTGAGGCTATTGTTATCCGTTGCGCGGAAATACTCACCGCCCGTAGAGGAGGCTATATTGCGTAACGTTTCTTCATCAAACTCGTTGGAGATGGTGACATACTGCGTTCCGTAAGGCGTGTGAACAGGACAGCGGGCTTCACCGTATGAACCCACGCCGATAGCATAGACGCGGATGCCGTATGTCTGAGCAATCTGCGCTGCGGTGGCAGGGTCGATATCGCCTTTGTTGTTACTGCCATCGGTGAGAAGGATAATCACCTTGGACTTTGTGGGGGAGTCTTTGATACGGTTGACGGCATTCGCCAATCCTAAGCCGATTGCCGTTCCGTCTTCAA
>JAKSNE010000155.1 GCA_024400135.1 Paludibacteraceae bacterium | reverse complement strand
ATGGATGCCGGACCCAAGAGCCGCGAACTCTTTGCTAAAGCCATCGAAGGTGCGAAGACCATCCTCTGGAACGGTCCCGCAGGCGTGTTCGAGTTTGAGAACTTCACTGCCGGTAGTAAAGCCATTGCCGAAGCCATTGCTTCTGCAACCGATAATGGCGCTTACTCTCTCATCGGCGGTGGCGACAGCGTAGCTTGTATCAATAAGTTTGGTATGGCAGACCGCGTTAGTTATATCTCCACCGGAGGTGGCGCTCTTCTTGAGGCTATCGAAGGTAAAGTTTTACCCGGCGTTGCAGCCATTAAATCAGAATAATCATGGAACTATCAGGAAAAGTAATTCAAAAACTGCCCTTACAAGAAGGTACGGGTCGTAACGGTAACCCTTGGAAAGCACAGTCTGCTGTCCTCGAAACACAAGAACAATATCCGCGTAAGGTTTGTTTTGAAATCTTTGGTGAAGACCGCATCAACAACAACCCCTTCGAGGTGGATGATGTTATCACCATCAGTTTCGACATCGAAAGTCGTGAATTCAACGGTCGTTGGTACACTTCTATCCGCGCTTATCGCGTACAGAAAGGTGTTCCTGAGCAAGCCGCTCCCGCAGCTCCTGTAGCCGCTCCTGCAGCCGCTCCGATGGCAGCCGCTGCTCCTGCTAACACCACTCCGTTTGATGCTTCAGCGAACGACGAGTCAACCGATCTTCCCTTCTGATTATGAGAACGCGGAACATCATTCTATGGATCATCTTAGGCCTTCTTTTAGTGGCAGGTACCGTTACGTGTATCTGCCGCTGGAAGGCTTGGTTTGGTAATCCCCCCGAACCCGTTTGGGAAGAGACAATACAGCCCTATCATTTCTCCACCTTCGGACGCGATAGCGTGCCCGCTTTCTTGTGGGTGGATTCTATTTGGTATGACCTCAACGAACCCGATACGTTCCGCCTTCTTCTCTTGGGCGATGTACATAGCGGCATCTCCCACGAGCGCTATCTGACGTTATCTCAGACCTATCCTCAACTCGATGCATACGCCCAACTTGGCGATTGGATGGAGAGAGGATACACCTATTATGCTCAACAACTCATCAAAGACCTTAACGGAACCATCTTCGATACCCTACCCGTGATGACCACTCCCGGTAACCACGAGTACCACAAAGGGCTCGTTCGTACCTTACCCTATCTATGGTACAACATGTTCCGTCACCCTCTCAACGGACCTTCCAACGGACTGGGCACTACTTATTACGTGGACTTCCGTTTCTTCCGTCTCATTGCTATTGACACGTCGGCTCCACACCTCTTGCACCACTATACTCGACTAAACAAATGGGTCTTAGATGCCATCCGAGGTGCCGGTGAACGGTTCACAATCGTGATCATGCACCATCCTGTACACTCGATTGCCAAAGGACGGTTTAACTCAGGAACGAACATCTTCTTAGGCTATACCCTTAAAAAAGCAGACCTCGTTTTCTCTGGACACGACCATATATACGCCCGTCAAATGCCCTTCATTGAGACGGGTAGTGTACATAAAACCCACCGCGTCAAGAAAAACGCCGTAGTTGAGCGATTCCTATCCGAACCGGTTTATCAGATAATGACTATCACGCGAGACTCCTTGCTTATGCAAACGTTTGCACTCGATACCGACTCCCTTTGCGACGAGGTGCTAGTCCAACATCTCCCGCAGTAAGTCCAGCGATTTAAGTTCATTCCATTCTTCTATCCACTCTCCGCCGTATCCTAATAATTCCGAAAAGTGGTGTAAGAACGGGCGCAATAAGACCTGCGCCTGAGGCTCTGTGTCAATCTGCTTAATTGTATCTACTAAAAAAGAATAAATCGTGGGATCCGCCATCGGATGACGAAGGGTCTTATATAGTATCTCCCCCAATACCATCCTCACGCACTGCTTTTGACTATCGTCCGCACGAGGGATAAAAACGGGATTAAACGACTGAATCACTTTCATCTCCCGATTCTTCTTATCATCATAACTCACCTCCAAAATAACGAGTGGCAGGTTGGGAATACCGCCCTCCATTCCCTGTCGCTTACGACCCCGATATAAGATAAAATTATCCCGACCTTCCACTTGCGAGTAGGTGTGCAGAATATTTGCCTTATCGGAGTGTTTTTGGCAGTGCAAGACGATAATTTGAGCCGTTTTAAGCATAATTTTACGAAAAAGTGGTGCAAAGATACAAAAAAATTTGCACATATCAAAAAAATGTTGTAATTTTGCAGTCCATTTTGCGAAAAAATGAAAAAAACTATGGAAAATAGATAAACTAGGCAACCTAAAAAAACAAGAATAACTTAAAAACAAATAAAGATTATGAAACGTACATTTCAACCTTCTCAACGCAAACGTCGTAACAAACACGGATTCCTCGAGAGAATGGCGACCGCTAATGGCCGTCGTGTCTTAGCCGCTCGTCGTGCTCATGGCCGTAAGAAATTGACGGTTGCCGATGAAGGTCGTCACAAATTTTAATTGTTGGTAACTTGCAAACAACTCGTCAACAGAAGATAGCTCGACTCATCCAAAAGGATTTGGGCGACATCTTCCTTCGTTACGCCCGTTCCTTTTCAGCCACTCTTATCTCCGTCAGTGAGGTGAGGGTGAGTCCTGATTTGTCTGTGGCGAATGTTTACTTGTCTATCTATAGTCCCCAAGCTGATTTAATCCATCAAATAATAGAAGATACACCGAAAATTCGTTTTGAGTTGGGAAACTTAGAACGACACCAGTTGCGTATCATTCCCGAATTGCATTTCCATTTGGATGAGACATTGGATAAGATGGAACGTATAGATCAACTTTTAGGCAAGTGAAAACACCATTATTTATAGCTTGGCGGTATCTCTTTTCGAAGAAAGGACATCAAGCCATTAACATCGTTAGTGGTATCAGCGTAGC
>JAKSNE010000154.1 GCA_024400135.1 Paludibacteraceae bacterium | reverse complement strand
CCGCTGGCCTTTTGTTCTGTGCATTCAAGAATCACTTGTACACGAGCTTCTTTCGTTTTCTTTGCCATAGTTTAGTCCTCCTAATTATTCGTATAAATACCCTTTCTCGGCGGCCTGCTTAAGAGCAGCATCCAATCCGATTTTGTTAATAGTACGCAGGCCCGCTGCACTCACGTTCAGCTGGATCCAGCAATCCTGTTCTACCCAGTAGAACTTCTTGTGGAACAAGTTCACATCGAATGTGCGCTTTGTGTGGCGCTTCGAGTGCGATACATTGCATCCACCCACGGCTTTCTTGCCGGTAATTTGACAAATCTTAGACATGATATATATAAATTAAATTATTATTTTCTACCTCAGCGCAGACTACTCCACGCGAAAAATCGTGCAAAATTACTACATTTTTTTCAAATGAGCAAATATTTTTGCATTTTTTTTCATTTTTTTTCAAATTTGTTTGCGTATATCATTTTTTTTCACTACCTTTGCACCGTTTTTCGAGAGAATCTCTCGGTCTTCCTTAAGAAATTATTTTTTTTATTTTATGCAGTATGATATGAAAAAGCTCGAGCGTATGTCGCTCGAAGAGTTACGTGAGGTAGCAGACTCGTTAGGTCTGAAGGTTCGTCGCAGTCACACCCCGAAGATGATTGCGTATAGTATTTTGGATGCCCAGGCCGACCAACGAGCAGAAGAAGTGCAAGCGCGTGAGAACGTTAAGCGTGAGCGCGTGCGTATTAAACAACAAGGTAAGGCTCCTAAGATGGAGAAAATAGAGCCCGCTTTATCGGAGAAGAAGATGGCCACTGCGACGGTAGGTAGCGAGCAAGACACGCTGAATGAGTTGCAAGACAAGCAAGCGAAGGTCACGCATCGCAAGAACCGTACGGTTACGTCCGTAGAGGCACGCAAGCCGTTGCAGCAGATCGAGGATCAACTGAATGAGGAACAGCCCAAAAATAACGTCCGCTCCAATAGCAGTCCCTCGAAAACCGACGCCCCCGGCGTCGCCCCTAACCCCACCGACCCATCGGCGGGGGAACCACTGTTTTTACGGGACTCTATTGGTGCTCCTTCAAGCGCCGAAACGGCGCAGGCTGTTCCGCAACCAAAGAAACGTGGACGCAAGCCGAAAGTGAAACCAGTGGTGGAAGAGACCGCTAACGCTGAAAAACCGCAGGAAAAGCCTGCTGAAGGATCGCTGACGCTGAAGGAACGCTCCGCTGAAAGACCGCAGGCAGAGCCTGCTGAAAAGCCGGTAGAAGAGAAGAAGGAGCCGGAGAAGCAGGAAGAGAAGAAAGAAGAGATACCTTTGAGTTTGGGGGAGAACGTGATTGCGATGGGAACATTGGAGAGCGTGCAGGACGGTTATGGGTTCCTTCGCTCTGCCGATTATAACTACCTTTCTTCGCCCGACGATATCTACGTTAGTCAGCAACAGATTAAACAATATGGCTTGAAGACGGGCGATACGGTTGAGTGTACAATTCGCATCAACAAAGAGACGGACAAGTATTTCCCCTTGGACAAAGTGATTCGAGTGAATGGTCTTGAGCCCGAACAAGCGAAGCGTCGCACAGCGTTTGAGAACCTCACCCCACTCTTCCCCGATGAGAAGTTCAGACTTTGCAAAGGCGATAAGAGCGACCCGCTGAGTGTGCGCATCATTGACCTGTTTGCCCCTATCGGTAAAGGTCAGCGCGGTCTGATTGTAGCGCAACCGAAGACCGGTAAGACCGTGTTACTCAAAGAGATAGCGAATGCTATTGCGGCTAATCATCCCGAGGTATATATGATTGTGCTCCTCATTGACGAGCGTCCAGAGGAGGTCACCGACATGGCGCGCAGCGTCAAAGCGGAAGTGATTGCTTCGACATTTGACGAGCCGGCAGAGAACCACGTTAAGGTAGCGAATATCGTTCACGAGAAAGCAAAACGACTGGTAGAGTGCGGTCACGATGTGGTTATCTTACTGGACTCGATTACTCGTCTTGCCCGTGCATACAACACGGTAGCACCTGCGAGCGGAAAAGTATTGTCGGGTGGTGTGGAAGCGCAAGCGTTACATAAACCCAAACGTTTTTTCGGTGCGGCACGAAACATCGAGAATGGCGGTAGTTTGACGATTATCGCAACTGCCTTGACCGAGACGGGAAGTAAGATGGACGACCTTATCTTTGAGGAGTTCAAGGGAACGGGTAATATGGAGTTACAGTTGGATCGTAAGTTATCGAACAGACGTATCTTCCCAGCGGTTGATATACCGGCATCCAGTACGCGTCGTGACGACCTGCTGTTACCGGATGATGTCTTGAGTCGTATGTGGCAGATCCGCAAGCAACTCAGTGATATGAACGGCACGGAGGCAATGGAGAAACTCAAGTCGTATATGGAACGAACCAACGATAATGACGAGTTCCTGCTCGCCGTCAATGGAGCGAGGTAGTTTAGTTTAGAGTTGAGAGTTTAGAGTGTAGAGTAGCCGTCTAGTTTATAAGTTTAGAGTTTAGAGAAACTAATAATGAGAATACTGATTATCAATGGGCCAAACCTAAATCTGCTGGGGAAACGGAACCCGCAGGTGTATGGTACAAAGTCGATGGAGTCGGTTATGGTCGAACTCCAGCGACTTTGGCACGATATTTGCTTCACGTATAAGCAGAGTAATCATGAAGGGGAAATAATCGATTGGCTACAAGCCTACGGCATGCGCCAATCGCAGTGTAGAGTTGAGAGTGTAGAGTGTAGAGATTACGATGGGATTATCTTGAACGCGGGCGGGTACACGCATACGAGTATAAGTATAAGGGATGCGGTAGAGGCTTGCAGCGTTCCTGTGGTGGAAGTACACATTAGTGATATTTTGAATAGAGAACCATTCCGAAAAGTAAGTTTATTAACAGACGTGTGTCAACACACCATCATCGGTCATGGTAC
>JAKSNE010000153.1 GCA_024400135.1 Paludibacteraceae bacterium | reverse complement strand
CTGACGGTGTGAATAGGGAAGATAACCCGATCACGGAAACGGTCAAAGAACTCTCCGTTTTCCGCTTTTCCAATCAAACCGGTTCCTAACTTCGTATCGACATTATTGGTGATATAGGTCTCTTGAAATCCTTGTTTCTGTAGGTGTTTGGTCAACTGATTACCCCTGTCGGGAGCATAGCCTAATTGGAACTTACGAATGATATCTTCCCTTAAACCGCGTTCCCTAAAATAACTCAATCCGATTGCTTGTCCCTCTTGAGTTTCCCACAACTGCTCTTGAAACCACTTATTTGCAGCATCATTAACCACAAACATCGACTCGCGATCATCTTGCTGTTGCTGTTCCTCTTTCGTCAGTTGTCTCTCCTCAATCTCAATATGGTATTTCTTTGCCACTTGTCTAACCGCATCGGCAAAACCGCATTGCTCAATCTCCATAATAAAACCGATGGCGTGACCCGACTTACCGCAACCAAAACATTTGTATATATTCTTAGAGGGAGACACCGTAAAAGACCCCGTCTTCTCGTTGTGGAAGGGGCATAAGCCAATCTTGTTGGATCCTTTTTTCTTTAGGGACACATAATCGCCTACGACTTCTTCTATCTTAGCGGCTTCGAAGACGCGCTCGACAGTCTCTTTGGGTATCGTGTATGCCATACGTTTAATCAATTATCGGATTCCCATAGATAGATACCTAACTTAATCGCCCACTGGTCTTGTCTTCCTCTGGTCAATAAAGGTTCTTTACCTATTTCGTCAAAGTTCTTTATCACATACGGATTAACCAATCCGAAATCGTATCCGCCGCGGATATAGTAACGGTCATATTGGAAACCTGCACCTACGCCCCAACAAGCATTGATTCGTTTATACGTTTTAGCAAGATCTTCACTATTGCGGTCACCAATGACTTGGATGGTTTTGCCTTTGGTCTCGCCTTCAAAAGTCTTTTCCCATTCGGTCTCATGAAGGGAGAGGTTACATTGTATCGAAGGACCCGTATATAAGATAATATAGGTGTTCTGAGCAATAGCAAACTTATATTGCCAATCACAAGCTAATTCAATCGCGTGCAAGTCATAACGCGAACGATATTGAGGGTAAAGCGACTCTTGATTAGGTAGTTTTGCCCACTTCGTTGTGCCTCCTCCGTAGGAATAGTTGAGAGCGATATATGCGCCAAAGCCCTTAATAATGGTTCCTTCAAACACGGCTCCCACCTTAAAACCATTAAGGTTCGTCTTGCTAAGTGCATCATTGCCGGGCTGGTTGCAACGATAGATGTTTTGGCTAAAACCTAATTGTAAACCCACAGCACAGGAACTATCTTGTGCAAAAACCGTGATAGCGCTAAACAGTAGCGCAAGTGTAAAAATAGTCTTTTTCATATATTCTTCATTAGTCATTAGCCCTCCGGGCGTTCAATCACAACTTCATTACCGCTTTGCGTGGGCGAGGGGTTCGCTCCGGACACAGGAACACATCTCCCGGTTTGAGGGGTCTCTCCTGTTCTGCCCAAAAGAACCAGTCCAAACGATCGGCTCCTTCCGGTATCTGATCCATCGGATAGATAGTACCATTCGTCTCCGAGGTGAAGCGAACATAATCAATATGTTGGTCCACCAAATACACATTGATTGTACTACTCTGCGTGGTGTTCATTCCCACCACACTTCCGCTCTCTTCTACCGGATAATAAATAGTTAAAGCATTCCCTTTCACTTCCACTTCTTTCAGTTCTTTCTCCCTCACAAAAGCCTTGATCTGCTTGCCCGCCATCTGATTATATAAGGAATCATAGGACTGCTGTATCATAATCGCCGAACCGATACCTAAGATATAATCAATCTGCTCGTTCTTAACGTAAATACGAATAGAGTCTGCGGACACTTGATTCGTATCACTCCAGCATACTGGGTCGGTAAACAGGTGCATCACCGAGTCTTTGCCATCATAGAAAAGCGAGTCACAAACCGCTTGTGCATCTTCTCGATAGACACGCACATTATGGAAAGCGCGCATATACTTAACCGAATCTATCTCCTCTGCAAACAGCGTGTCCGCGTGCATGTATGTATAGTTGAGCGAGTCCGACCAATCCACTATCAATGCGCTGTCGGTTGCCATTCCGCGTTGCTCATTTTCGTACATCTCGCAGTAGTTGCCATATAGATTGACATGGTTTGTGGTGTCACTCATTAGTACATTACTCCAGCCTCTACCATAGCCTGCTTTCTTATCATAAAAAATCGTATCACCCGTCATCATCTTATGGTCTTGGTGAATGATCTGACTGCGGTCATAAAGACGAGACTGCTCGGTTTGGGTGTTATACGTTCCGTTGGAAGATAGGATAGTCGTTTCTTCTTCATACACAATCGTTGTCGGACTTACGATATTCGCGATATATGACTCCGTGTTGTATCGCAATGTATCCGATTGCAGCGTGAAATTCGGATTCTCTAAATGTACATCCTTCTTGAAAACGGCTTGCCTACTATCGGGTGCATATTGACCTCGAACGGAAGTTAACGTATTCAGCGAGTCAATAATCTTACCTCCCCATAAGTAATAGGCAACATTCCGCTTGCGGTCGTAATTCAAACTATCGGTTATCAGTTCGGTCGTGCGGTGAATGAGTTTCACGTGTTTCCTAAATCGTGCTAACTGTTTGTTTCCGTCGTAATATAGCACATCGCCATAGCCCGACAACGTGTCACCTTGAATAAACCTTACGTGCCCAAAAGCGTCTAACGAGTTGCGCTCGTCGTAGAAATAGGCGGAGTCACAATACATCCACATAGAGTCGTGCCTAAAGCATACGTCTCCTTTCAGAATCTGCGCATCGGGTAACCGATTCTGGTCAAACTCCAAGGTGTTAGAGTGCTCAATATAAATAAGATCCTCTGCCTGCAACACCAAGCAACACCCCACCAA
>JAKSNE010000152.1 GCA_024400135.1 Paludibacteraceae bacterium | reverse complement strand
CGTGAGCCATTCCCACCAACTAATATCAGTAAACAAGGCATACATTATCTACCCACAGTGTGTTTCCGTCGTGTCCGATAAACGCTTCATAGCAACCCGAAGAGATCATCAGGACCATGTGTGTAGGCTCCTCGTCGCTATATCCTACTTCGTTCACTTTGACCATGTCGCCTTTACTATTCTTCGTGCGGAACTTATGCTGGTTCAGTCCTTCATAATCCTGATAGTTAGGCTGTTTGGTTATATCGCCATAACGAATAGGCACGCGGTGATCGTTCACCCATTCGGGAATATCTTTCCAAATACGCTCATAGCCCGTACCCACACGGTGGGCGTAGATCTTTCCGTTCTCCTCCCAACGTTTCTGCATATAGATATAAATCTCAGCGCAGTCGCGTCCTGGAATCAGCCTTGGATGAGCCACTGCCTTGGCGTAGGTCACGGTATCGCTCTCCGCCACTTTGGCTTTATAATCGAGTTGTACCGCAATCGGGCGCTTGGTAAACGGAATACCGAAATCGACCACACTATACGGATCATTGGCGGCTTTCAGCGGTACCGGCTCGTAAGTCCAACCGAGGAAGATGGTTCCTGCTATCTGTAGTTTGAGGTCAATACCAAGTGCCACCACGTCCTCTAACTTACAGTCCATTCGGCAGCACCAGCCGGTGCTATCGCGGCGTTCGGGACGCGTCGTACCACTCACTTTGTCCATTCCTAACACGCGTGCGTAAGCGTTGCTCACCGACCACGGATTACCGTTGAGACCGTAATAATAAGGCTCAGGTCCGTTGATGGTGTCCGTAGGACCGATAGCATAAATAGTCTTGAGTTTGCCACTCAATAGCTTCGATTCTGTGATGTTACGCACCACCCATTGCTCAAAGTCCCCAAATGGGATAGGCTCGACACGTTCTTCGGAATAACCGGAAACAACAGCTAAAAAAGCAAGGATGGATAAGCAAATCTTCTTCATACAAGTAATTTTATTTATGTATTTTTATCGTTTTTCCACTTTTACGGCAAATTAGGGTGCAAAATTAGGAAAAATTATTGATATTTGCAAATTTATTTGCACAAATCGGCTTTTTTTTGTAATTTTGCAGTCGAAATGAATACCTTTGGTGATAAATTTGCGTTTACGAGTTTTGGCGAGTCGCACTCCGCAGCCGTTGGAGGCGTACTGGATGGCGTGCCCGCAGGTCTGACGATTGATCTCGACCTCGTTCGTTCCGAGCTGCTTCGCCGAGCCGGTCGCGGCACTCCGTTGCCCAGTCCTCGTGCGGTCACTGAACCCGACGAAGTGGAGTGGCTCAGTGGCGTACTCGATGGTAAGACGTTAGGCACGCCTATTGCGTTCATAATAAGGAACGCACACGCACGACCTGAGGATTATGAGATCTTCCGTCACCACTGCCGTCCTGCTCACGCGGACAAGGTTTATGAACTCAAATACGGTCTTCGCGACCACCGCGGAGGCGGTCGTGCCTCGGCTCGCGAGACGGCAAGTCGTGTCGTTGCCGGAACGGTAGCCAAACAACTCTTAGCAGAGCAAGGGATTCATATTGAGGCACACGTGACACAGGTCGGCTCGACCACTGACCCTACCCTCTTTGAAGCGGAAGTACGCAACGCCGCAGCGCAAGGTGATTCGATAGGCGGTATCATCACCTGTACCGTCAAAGGCTTACCTGTAGGCATTGGCGAACCTATCTTCGATAAGTTGCAGAGTCACTTGGCGTTTGCGATGCTCTCCATCAATGGCTGCAAAGGCTTTGACTACGGCAGTGGTTTTGCAGGTGTGACGCAGATGGGCGAACAAGCCAACCAAGTCAGTGGTGGTATCAGTGGCGGTATCAGTGACGGCACCGACTTACAGTTCCGCGTGGTCTTCCGCCCTACCCCAACGACCCCGAAGTCGGTGGCAAAGATGGGTATCGACCTCAAACAAACTCGCCTAAGGATGGACGCTTGTATCGTCTTCCGCGCCGTTCCCGTCGTCGAAGCCATGACCGCCCTCACTCTCCAAAACCTTCAATAGTCATTCAATTCATCAATTCATCATTAGCCCTTTGGGCGCATCAATTCATCATTTTTAAATATGTACTTCTCCTTTCGCCCTTTCCTCCGTCCCATGCTTTGGGGACAAGAACAATGGATATTATCCGCCTATCCCACGATGGAGTCCACCGTTAAGGATGGTCTTTTTGCCGGTAAGACGCTGAGTCAACTGATAACCGCACTCGGTCCCGCTTTGTTAGGTCAAAACCTCTACGAGCGTTACGGTAACGAGTTCCCGCTGCTCATTAAGTTCATTGAAGCTCAGATGCCCCTTTCTATCCAAGTCCACCCTACCGACGCGCTTGCCCTCAAACAAGGCAAGGGCAAAGTGGGTAAGACGGAGATGTGGTACGCACTCGCTTGCGATGATGACGCGTCTCTTCTGTCGGGTTTGACCGCTCACCTCACACCTGAGACATACGCGCAACATGTGGAAGACCTTTCGATT
The DNA here is from genome assembly GCA_024400135.1 of Paludibacteraceae bacterium. GTDB lineage: Bacteria > Bacteroidota > Bacteroidia > Bacteroidales > Paludibacteraceae > Colicola. The sequence continues at coordinate 437 of JAKSNE010000152.1, read as the reverse complement.
GTGGACGATTTGGCTTGCTATCACCCTCAAGAGGGCGACTGTTTCTTCCTGCCTGCAGGACGTATCCACGCTATCGGAGCAGGTTGTCACTTATTGGAGATACAGCAATCCAGCGATGTCACCTATCGTATCTACGATTACGACCGCAAGGACGCTAACGGCAATCGACGCGAACTGCACACCGCTTTAGCTGCCGAGAGTATTGACTATACCGTTTTGCCCGACTATCAGACACGCTACGAGCGTAAACTCAATGCGGCTATGCCTCTCGTTCAATGCCCGTATTTTGAGACGACAGCATACGAAGTCACGGACAAGGTCGCTATCGATTGGCACGACCAAGACCGTTTTCTTGCGCTTATCGTCACCAAGGGCGAAGGCACGCTCACCATTGATGGCGAGGCAGTGAAGGTCCAATCGGGTGACACCCTCCTCCT
>JAKSNE010000151.1 GCA_024400135.1 Paludibacteraceae bacterium | reverse complement strand
TGGTCTCAAACACCAGTGGAGCAATCCGTGCCGGTTCGACCCCGGCCCTGGGTACGAAAAGGAGGTGAAATGCCTCCTTTTTTTACAAAGCAAAAAACATAAAGTTAACATAAATATTAACCAAAAACTTTTATCATGCAAAAACAAAATGTAGTGATCAAGTTCTGCGGTGACTCCGGAGACGGAATGCAGTTGACGGGAAACATGTTCTCCTCGTTGAGTGCTATCTTGGGTAACGAGATTTCCACCCTTCCCGATTTCCCCGCAGAGATTCGCGCACCACAAGGAACGCTTGGTGGTGTGAGTGGTTTCCAAGTAAACTTAGGTAATGGCGTTTACACGCCCGGTGACAAAGCCGATGTGTTGGTTGCTATGAACGCAGCTGCCCTCAAAGTCTGCACGCTGGGTAGTAAGTTCAACCAAGCCGGTGCTCAGTACAATGAGAAAGACTGCACCTTCAAGAAGAACGCAGTCGTGATCATCGACACCGATGCTTTCTCGGACAAGGACTTAGAGAAGGCTCTTTACCAAACGCGTAAGATGGAGGAAGTCTTCACCGAACTCGGTCTGCCCGAATCCATTCAGATTGTGCCCGTTGCTTTGACCCAACTGACCAAAGAGGCTTTGAAAGACAGTGGCTTAGACAACAAAGCTATCCTCAAGTCTCGTAACATGTTCGCTTTGGGTATCGTGTGCTGGTTGTTTGACCGCCCAATGGATAAGGCTATCCATTTCTTAGAGGGTAAGTTCGCGAAGAAACCCGCTCTGATTGCTCCTAACGTGAAGGTTTTGACCGATGGTTTCAACTATGGTAATAACCTCGCTCTCAATATCCAAACGATACAAGTAGAGTCCTCCGAGGACCTTCCTCACGGCACTTACACTTCCATCGCCGGTAATAAAGCTACCGCTTGGGGACTCATTGCTGCCGCTGAGAAATGTGGCAAGCGCCTGTTCTTAGGTTCTTATCCTATCACGCCTGCTACGGATATCATGCACGAACTCGCCGGTCGTAAAGACCAAAACGTGATGGTCGTTCAAGCCGAAGATGAGATTGCCGGTGTTTGTACCGCTATTGGTGCCAGCTTCGCCGGTGACTTAGCTGCTACTACTACCTCGGGTCCCGGTCTTAGCCTGAAGTCCGAAGCCGTAGGTCTGGCAGTGATGGCTGAACTTCCTCTCGTAGTTGTGGACGTACAACGTGGCGGTCCTTCGACGGGTCTGCCCACCAAGACCGAACAAACCGACTTACTGCAAGCCGTTTATGGTCGTAATGGTGAATGTCCTGCCGTTGTATTGGCAGCTTCCACCTCGGCTAACTGCTTCCAATTTGCTTACGAAGCCGCGAAGATCGCGTTGGAGAATATGACTCCTGTCGTTCTGTTGACGGATACGTATCTGGCTAACGGTACGGCTCTGTGGCGTATTCCTAAGATGGCTGAACTGCCCGAGATCAAACCGCAAGGTGTTCCCGAGGAACTGAAAGGCAAATATAGCGTTTCTTTGCGTGATGAGAATAACATCCGCTATTGGGCTGTTCCCGGAATGGAAGGGTACGAGCATCGTAACATCGGTCTGGAGCGCGACAGCGTGAAGGGTAGTATCTCTACTAACCCCGAGAACCACGAGAAGATGACCCTCGCTCGTCAAGCGAAGGTGAACCAAGTAGCCAATAAGATTCCTGAACTCAAAGTGATGGGTAATGTCAAGAGCGACACCCTGCTCGTTGGTTGGGGTTCGACCGAAGGTCACATCCACGCTGCGGCTGATGAACTGGGTTGCGCTATGGCTCACTTCAACTACATCAACCCGCTACCGAAGAACACGGCAGAAGTGCTCAAGTCTTACAAACGCGTGATCGTTTGCGAGTTGAATAATGGTCAGTTCGCTACCTTGCTGCGCTCGAAAGTGAGTGGCGTTAACCTGCTGCAAGTCAATAGCATGAAGGGGCAACCTTTCCAAGTAGAAGATATTGTTAAATCTGTAAAAGCCTTATAATCATGGAAGCAAGTCAATTCAAAAGTGATCAATATGTACGTTTCTGCCCGGGTTGCGGAGACCACGCCATTTGTATGGCTTTACAAAAAGCAATGGCAGAAGTAGGTGTGCCTACTTATAACACCGTCGTTATTTCCGGTATCGGTTGTTCGTCCCGTATGCCTCACTACTTGAATACCTACGGTTTCAACACTATCCACGGTCGTGGTGGTGCTATCGCTACGGGTGTCAAGACCTCTCATCCCGAACTCAATGTTTGGCAGATGACCGGTGACGGCGACTGCTTGGCTATCGGTGGTAACCATTTTATTCACGAGATTCGTCGTAACGTGGACCTTAATATCTGCTTGTTCAACAACCGTATTTACGGTTTGACGAAGGGACAATATTCCCCGACTTCACCGAAAGGATTTATCTCTAAGTCCTCTCCGTTTGGTACGGTAGAACGCCCGTTTATTCCTGCTGAGTTAGTGCTTGGCGCACGCGGTACGTTCTTTGCCCGTACACTGGATGTCGATATGCCTACTACCGTCAACTGTATGGTAGAAGCTAACAAGCACAAAGGTGCCAGTGTCATCGAGTGCCTCGTCAACTGCGTTATCTTCAATAACGGTACCCATAGTTGGATTGCTGACCGTGAGACTCGTGCCGAGCGTAGTATCGTGCTCAAACACGGTGAGAAGATGATCTTCGGAGCTAACAAAGATAAAGGTTTGGCACTGGATTATTCGAAGGGCGTTATCCCGCAACTCATCGTTGTTCCGGCTGACGATCCTCGCGTACTCGTACACGACGCTAAGATGGAAGATCCTACCTTACACCGTATGCTCGCGCTCATGGGACAAGAGAAGTTCACGGACGTGAAGAACGCCGAAGAAGTTCCCGAATTGCCGATTGCTTTGGGTGTTATTCGTGATGTAGAAGCGGAAACATATAACGAGGCTGTCAACAAGCAGATTGATGAAATCCACACCACTGCTAAGGC
>JAKSNE010000150.1 GCA_024400135.1 Paludibacteraceae bacterium | reverse complement strand
TCGCCATCTTCGGTAGGCAGACGGAAGTTAGCCATTGCGGTTCCTTTCACTTGGTCGCGGGCAAAAGCAGCACTTGCGCCAACGAGTAAACCTACATTATGCTCATGTTTGGTTTTCCAATAGTGAGCATATTGGAGGTCGAGCGCAGCGTCAAAGCCGATAGAGCCTTTGCCAATGCCGTCGAGGTTTTGCATCATTGATGCCGCACCGCCGCGCACACCAATGGTGAAGCGGTCGATAGAGCGATGAGCAGCCTCGTAGGCTTCTTGGGCTTTAGCCAAGCTGTCAGCCAAGAAAGCTTCGCGAGCGATGCGATCTTTTTCGGCTTGGATAGAGTCCTCGATAGCTTGTTGGCGAGCCAGTTCTTCGCGGGCACGTCTGTCAGCTATGGCTTGTTCTTCTCTTTCGCGACGTTTAGCAGCCACGTTCTCTTCGTAAGCTTTCTGTCTTTCGATAGCGGCTTGTTCTTGTGCGCGTTTCGTTGCTTCATCCACAACGGGTTTAGCCGGCGTTACGGGTTTAGCCGCAGCCTTGGCTCCGTCTTCCTCACGGCACTTGTTGCAAGGGGCTATCAGTTGGATGTCTTCAGGAGCCACCCACGAGTAGATACCTTCCACCAGTATGCCGTAGTTGAAGCGTTTACCGCCCACTCTAAGGATGACGTGCGTAGTGTCATATACCCAGTTGGACATCTTCTCCGAAGTGAGGTAGTGTTTATTGGACGGCAAGATACGAATGGTATCACCGCGGTGTAAGTCTTGTGCAAATAAGCAAGAGGCACAAATAAGCGTTAACGCTAATAAAACTATTTTACTGTTTTTCATATCTGTGTCCTCCCTTATTTAACGATATACTTAAGTGATACATTGTCGTTTGCGCTTTGAACGTTCACGATATACATTCCTTGGATGGAAGCGGCTTTGAGGTTGATTGCCTCGTTAGCGTTCACATCCAGTTTATTGACATAGCTACCATCCATTGCGATGACGCGAACCGTGTAATGCTCGTTCGGGTTGAGTCCGCTGAGGGTCATTGCCTCATTCGGGTTAACCAATGTCGGAGCCAGTACAGGAGCAATCGCTTTCGCTTCGTTGCAAACGAGTACCGGAGTACGCAGTTCAGCACCGCAGGTCATGCCGGGTTTCATTGCCGCAGCAATGACAGCGTAGAACTGACCTTGGATAGGAGCACCATCCGTGAGGGTGTAGTAGTATTGACCCTCGTGAACTTTCTTATCATCCCAATCAGCAGGATCGGAATAATAGCCATGGTCATCGAGGTCGCCAACTACTTGGTACCAAGTAACGTCAGCTTCCGGAATCGTCCAACCGAGAGCTTCGGTAGCGTTCTTGTCAATCATGATGATACGGCTGCCATACTTCTGCGAAGCAGGAATAGTGAGTTCCTTCTTATCGTCAGCGGTAGCCATCTTCACCTCGTAAGGTTGAGAAGTCGAGACGGTGGTCTCGCACTCGGTCACTACGGTTACGCGAACGCGAACCTGTTCGTCGTCGCTCGTGAGGATAGTAGTAGCGGCTGGTTGCCAACCGGCATGAGTCTCTACTTCCCAGATGGTATCGGTGATTTGAGCGAAGATGAAGGACGGATTTACGAACTCAGCCACATTGAGCCAAGCGTAACTATAATCCACAGGATAATCGCAGAATGCCTTGATTTGGCTAATCTCATCATCCGGAATCTTCGTGGGCAACGTATCTATCTTATAAGTATAGATAGAGTCGATAGCCAGCAGACCCACGTGTTGGCGCAGCGAGTCTTGCCATTCGGTTAGACCGTTGATGATGGTGTCCTTTGTCAGGCGACCACTATATGGGGTGCCCTTGCAGACGTAGTCTTCTACCGGTGTAGCATAGCGCGTTTCAACGGTACGAACTGCCAATTGGAGCTCGTAAACGATACTATCGCACTCGAGGATGTTCTTGCGATGGTGGAAGTGTTGTCCACCTTCGGTGATGGTCTCTTTGACAGTATCGCCAACGCTCTTCGCATATACGTTCCAAATGTACGGCCACTTGTCATTGTCGATAGTATCCTTAAATACTTCCGGATACTTGGTCTTCGGCCAAACGTAGAGGTGATACTTGTAAATGGTATCATTCATCAGTAGCGGTTCAATAAGAACGGACTTAACCGTATCGTTGAACGTGGTATCGAAGATCTCTTCGCGTCCAACCATCGTCAATTCTTGCCAGCGAGAGGTATAGACATCGCCGTCGCAAAGGTTCGAATCAGGAACAATCACCTCAATGGTATCGTGCTCAATCACTTTCAGCTCTAACGTATAGTGTACGCTATCGCAACCGAGGATATTCTTTGCTGTATCATAATACGTACCAGCCACATAGTACTGATGTTCTTCTGCTACAGGTTTCCACTTATAGGGCAGGTTATCTTCAAGGATAGTATCTTTCTTGAGCGAGTCAATCGCAGCCTTCCAAACCTTCAGTTCGTAGCGATAGATAGAGTCGATCGTTACAATCTTAGTATCGGTCGTATCGAAGCGAGCAGCAGGAAGGGTATCCAATACCACCGTATCTTGTGTCGGATGATAGGTTACGCCCAAGCGGTCGGTAAACGCCTCTTTGTAGCAGAGGTTTGCCTTAATCGTATTACGAAGGGTATCTCTTTCTTGTACGCGCATTGCGATAAGTGTCAAGTTAATGGTACTATCGCAAGTCGTGCCTTCGCGAGGGAGAACTCGTTGGCAAGTTACTGTATCGGCTTTGGTCGGAGCGATCAGTGTGTCGATGAACAGGTACGTGTCGCCAACGTAAATGGAATCAGTGTAAGCTACTGTCGTGTCCGTGCAAATAGGAGCAGGAGGCGTGATAAACGACAACGTTAAGTTAATCGTACTATCGCAACCGGCTACGCGCGGTATCGTACGGGTATAGGTATCTTCGGTAGTGAGCAGCGTATCGATGAACAGATACGTGTCACCCTCGTAGATACTATCCGCTAC
>JAKSNE010000015.1 GCA_024400135.1 Paludibacteraceae bacterium | reverse complement strand
TTTGCTGCGGGAATGACTGCCAATAGCGATACCGCTGAGGCTACGTTCTTCTTGCCGCACATCCCGAATGGTTCTCACGTCTTTAACTCTTCCGATTCCGTTGTTTGGCAATCGGGTGGCGACTTGTCCGCACCGAAGAAGACCTACACTTTCTCCAGCAAAATGAAGAAAACGTATCACACGCCTCATATAGCTAAAGACGGAAAAACGAGTTTCCAATATGGTTCAACGAATACAGCGGAGTTTGATACCACGTTGCTCTTCCATGTTGGCGATTCTATGATGCGTTATATGACCCCTGCAAGACTATGGAGCGATTTGGAGGCAGAGTCCAATGGTTATAAAGAAGGGTACGGTGATAACTATAGAGCGTGGGTAAGAGACACCATGGGTGACTATTTCAATAATATCGACATCATGTACTTGGATGGTCTCAGTATTCCTATCAGTTCCGGCACGGGTAAGGATGCAACGACCAAAACGGAAGACGACTTATTCCCCGAAGGGGCACACGTCATTGTAAACATCTACAAAGCCGATAGCATTGGCGGTAAGGAGAAAAACAAAGCTAATCGCTCGGAAGTGCTTTGGACAGGCACCCTTACCAAAACAGACTTTACGCCCTTTAAGGAAGATGTCCGTTATCGTGGTGCGTTGAATGTAACGTTTAAGAAACCCCTCATCATCGAAGGTCCCTTCGTTGTGGAGTTGAGCGATATGAAACATAGCGGATGCAACTTCTATGTCTTTAGTGATAAGAGCAATAATCGTAATAGATGGGGTTATTATGTTAAGGACGGTGTGGAGACCTATCCGGATGGGTATTGCCTTGCTGTATCCGTTTACGCGATGTTCCCTGCATTGACCCAAGCCGTAGGCGACTCGCTGACCGTTATCATGAAATCGACCGGTGCTTCCGCAGAAAAGAAGAACCGTCCTTATCGCGCCATCTATTCGAACGTACAATATGATCCTAACTCTGATGATTGGGATATTTACGCGTCCGAAGGATTGTCAATTGATTTTGGTATCGGTGCAAGTGGTGATTATACCAACTGGCGATTCTCGATGGATACCAATAAAACGGAAGATATCCGCTATGAGGAGTTTAGTATTACTTTCCGTGGTCAGAACCTGACCTACACCATCAAACAAGCACCGATGCTCAAGTCCTTCTCCTTTGCCGAGCAGGAAGTGTATGTCGAGATAGGAGAACAAGTTCTGTTGGAGCCGGTTTTGGTTCCCGCAACGTCAGACCAAACCGATTTCAAATGGAGTACCGAGAAAGATGCTATCGCTATGGTGAACTCGGACGGCTTGGTAACGGGAATGACGAAAGGTGTTACCACTATCACGGCTACCTGTAAAACCAATGAGAACATCAAAGCATCTTGTACGGTTTATGTCGCTACAGGTGTTGATTTGGAACAAGTGAAGGAAAACAAATCCGCTAAGGCGGTTAAGAGTATCGAGAATGGCCAATTCGTTATCCTTCGTGACGGCAAACGTTTCTCAATCTTAGGTTCAACCCTCTAAACCTGCTAAACCCGTTAAACTCGTTAAACCCGCTCAACAATCATGAAAAACTTTCGAATATTAGCTATCTTGTGTACCGCGCTGCTTTGTGGCAGTGCGGGCGCACAAGAGTCCTCCTCGTATTATAATCTGCCTAAAGGTGCTTTCGCTGTCGGCATGACCGAAAACAGTGGTCCGGCAACACCGGAGATTTATATGCCCCATTTGGTAGTGGGCTCGCATCGGTTCTTCTCCACTACGGGTGCCGGTGCTTGGTGGTCGAAAGGAAGACTGCAAAGACCCAACCAGCAGACATATTCTTACTCGAATGTTCCGATGAAGAAGAAATACTCTATGCCCCAATTGGTGCAAGAAGGTAAGGTGCCGTACCAATATGGTTCCAATAGTCGGGAGTTCAATAATAACCTGTTCTTCTATGTAGGTGACTCGGTGATGCGGTACTTGACGCCGGCTCGTTTCTGGACGGACTTAGTGACCCAATCCAGCGGATATAAGGAAGCCTACGGCGATAATTACTACACCATCAATCGCGATGTGATGGGTGCGTATTTTAATAACATCTCGGTGATGTACATTGATGGTATCAGTATCCCTATCAGTTATGGCTACCGCCCATCCGGCGAGAACGTGGATGACATGTTCCCTCTTAAGAAGTCGCATGTGGTGGTAACGATTTACAAAGCCGATAGTGTAGGGGGCAGAAGCAAGAATAAAGCTGACAGAACCCAAGTCCTTTGGAAGGGTACACTCACCAAGGCAGACTTCACACCCCTCAACGACGTTAAGCCTTATCGTGGTGCGTTGAACGTACATTTTGACGAACCCCTTATCATTGATGGTCCGTTCATGATGGAACTCAGTGACATGGGACGTTGCAACTTCTATGTCTTTAGTTCAAAAGGTAAGAATAACCGTTGGGGCTTCTATATGAAGGATGGTGAAGAGACTTACCCGGGTGGATATTGCCTTGCCGTATCGGTTCACGCGATGTTCCCGGCTCTGTGTCAGAAGGAAGGCGAACTGCTGGACGTTATTATTCCCGCTTCGGGAGCAAATATGGAGTTAGGCAACTGCCCCACACGCACGATCTATGCCAATTGCAAGTACGAAGAGAATGCAAATGGTTGGAGCTGGTCGGCTTCACCGGAACTGAAGATGAGCGTAGAGGTTGATCCGATGGGTGATTATTCGACGTGGACATTCTCTATGGACGAGAACACGACGGGAGATGTGCGTACGGCTCAGTTCACGATTAACTTCCGTGGAAAGTCCCTCACGTACAACGTTATGCAGTTGCCGTAAGAAAAATGAGCAAAAATTACTAAAATGTTTGCGTATATCAGAAAAAATCACTACCTTTGCACTTGCAAAGGTTTTTAACTAATACAACAATGATTTTTAAGATTGCATTTTCTTGCGATGAAGGCGATGGCTTCCGCCGTGTGTTTGAAGCCGATAGTGACGCTACGTTCCTCGAACTGCACGAAGCTATTCTCAAATCCGTCAACTATCCGGATGACCAGATGACCTCTTTCTTTATGTGCAATGACCGCTGGGAGAAAGAGCAGGAAGTGACGCTCGTGGAGATGGATTCGAGTTTTGAGTACGACAACATGGTGATGAACGAGACGCGCCTGAGTGACCTAATGGAGGAGCGTGGACAACGTCTCATCTATATCTTCGACCCGATGTTTGAGCGCTATTTCTTTGGTTCGCTCAAGGAAATCAAGTCAGGTACGATGAATGGAGTTGAGTGCGTAGAGAAAGCCGGTACGGTTCCGCCTCAACTTAAGGACGTAGATAACCTCGACGCTATCCTCGGTAAGGACGGCAAAGGCGACCTCGGTTTAGACGACGACTTCTACGGAGATAGCCAGTACGATATAGAAGACCTCGATAGCGAGGGCTTCCAAGACCTCAGTTTTGAGGATGGAACGATGTTCTAAGCCCATAGTAGTGGTCTTAGTCGGACCTACGGGCGTAGGGAAAAGCGAGATAGCTGTTGCCTTGGCCCAAGTTTGGCAATGCCCTATACTTAATGCCGATTCGAGGCAGATATATCGCGACCTACCGATAGGTACTGCGGCTCCGACGAAGGAGCAGCTGGCAAAGGTGAAGCATTACTTTGTGGGGACGAAAGATCTCACGGAGAAATATAACGCCGGAGACTTTGAGCGGGATGCCGTAGCGGTATTAGAGAAAGAATGTGCATGCGATCGTCCTATCGCTGCAATCCTCTCGGGAGGGAGTATGCTCTATATCGATGCCGTATGCAAAGGCTTAGACGATATCCCTTCCGTTCCGGCAACGGTACGCGCCGAAGTGCAGGAAGGCTATCGGGTGGGCGGACTGAGTTGGTTGCAAGAGCAAGTGCAACAGTTAGACCCCGTCTATTGGGAGCAAGTGGATCAGCTCAACCCGCAACGGTTGATGCATTGTATAGAGGTGAGTAAGGTGTTAGGACAACCGTTCTCAACCTGCCGTACAGAGTGCCACAAAGAGCGCCCTTGGCAGGTGGTGAAGATTGGGTTGACGCGACCGAGGGCAGAGCTGTATGACCGAATTAACCGCCGCGTAGAGGCAATGGTGGAAGAGGGACTGGAAGAAGAGGCGAGAAGGGCGGAAAGACTGATAGGCGGAGAGATACCGAATAGTTTGATGACGGTGGGATATAGGGAATGGAGAGAATATGAGCGAGACAAGGCTATAGAAATGATAAAACAAAACTCGCGTCATTATGCCAAGCGGCAGATGACGTGGTGGAATAGAGATAAGCAAATACATTGGTTTGAATATGAAACATACAACACTACTATTGCTGCTATCTGCGATTATGTTGATGGGCTGCAAAAAAGTAACGATTGATTTTACGATGTCTCCTACTAATCCCCGTGCGGGAGAGACGGTGACGTTTACGAACACTTCCACGGGTGGTTCTACGTGGATTTGGCGTTTTGGCGACGCTATGGTTAGTTCTGCTCGGAGTACGACACACGTGTATAGAGCTCCCGGTACGTACGTGGTTACGCTGAAGGCGGATAGCTTAGACAAGCAAATCGCGTCGCACACCATTACCGTTCGGGATACGGTGCCTACGTTTGTGAGCGATCACGATACCTTAGATATCGCTATTTTCAATGATATTACGTTTACGGCAGAGGTGTATAACCCGAACTATTATGTGCCGAACTATACTTGGAGTATAGAGGGCGTAGGATATCAAGTGGCAGATTCGACGACGGGTGTTTTCAAAGTCTATTTTACAACCACAGGACAAGCGCGTGTAAAGATGCACTTAGAGATGCACGGAAAACAATGGGATACCACTCGCGTTTATGAGGTGAAAGACAGACAAGGTCAGGCATTGCTGATGCTCAATAAGCAGGGCGAGTATCGTCGGCAGCGACTCTTCTTTAATATATTGAAGAAAGAGACGCAGGAGCGTGCAGAGGATGTTTCCAACTTGTCTTATGCCGAGGGGAAGGCATTATTAGACGCAGAACAAGATACGATACAGCAATATAACGGTCGGGTCTTTAAGTTGTCCGAATTGCAAACGATCTTGCCCACGATGGTAGGGTTTAAGATTGGGCGGAACAAGGTTTATTTTCGTACGACGGATGGGTTCTACGTGGCTAATTTGAATGGAGAGCACGTTGAACCTATTTGCGGCGAACCTGTTTCGGCAGTTTATACGGATGTGGTTACCGGTGCGGAGCGCGTATATTGGGCAACGTCGAGTGCGGTATATCAGATGCCATTGATTGGACAACCGGACAATAAGTTTGATATAGATAAGATTGAGTTGATGAATGTGGAGGCGGAGGTTGTTCGTCTCGCGTTAGATACTACGTTACGTTACTAAGATGGTTAAACCTGATTATATTTTTGAGACGAGCTGGGAGGTCTGCAACAAAGTTGGCGGTATCTATGCCGTTCTATCCACCAGAGCTCGTTCGATGCAGGCTTTGTGCCCGGAGAAAGTGGTGTTCTTTGGTCCAGACTTACATGAGCAGTCGAATAAGTTTTTTATTCCCGATGAACAAGTGCTAACCGATTGGCGCTCTTCGCTTAAGAAGATGGATCACTCCGTTTTTCGTGTACGTGTAGGACGTTGGAACGTGCCGGGCAAGCCGATAGCGGTGCTTGTGGATTTCAGTAAGTTGTGGTTACAAAAAGACGAGATCTTCGGTTGGGCATGGCAACACTATGGTGTACAAAGTCACGCTGCCTACGGCGACTATGACGAGTCGAGTCTGTTTGGCTATGCCGCCGGCATGGCGATGGAGTCGCTCTATCGTTGGATAGACAAGAACGAGCAGAAGAAAACCGTTGTCGCTCACGCGAACGAGTGGCAGACAGCGTTCTCGATATTCTATTTGAGACAGACGTGCCCGAAGATTGGCACATTATTCACAACCCACGCCACGGGTATAGGTCGTTCGATTGCGGGTAATGGTAAACCGCTGTACGACTATTTTGAGGGGTATCACGGTGACCAGATGGCTCAGGAACTTAATATGGTGAGTAAGCACTCGGCAGAGAAGATGGCGGCTAAGTGGGCAGACTGCTTCACGACGGTTTCGGATATCACGGCACGTGAGTGTACGCAGTTATTGGATAAGACGCCCGATGTGGTGACGCCCAATGGTTTTGAACCGGACTTCGTGCCGGCGGCTAACACCTTTAATAAATCGCGTACACGTGCGCGTAAGGCACTTACCGACTTTGCCAAGTCGCAAGGTGTAGAGGTGGGAGCTAATCCGTTCTTTATCTGTATTGCAGGACGACAAGAGTGGAAGAATAAGGGGATTGATGTGTTCCTTGATTCGATGAAGAGATTGGGAGTAGAGAGTGAAAGTGAAAGACGCGTGATTGCGTTTGTGATGATTCCGTATTTGGAGCAGCCAAAGATAGAGGTGAATGGGGTGACAGTTTTGTTTGTGCCGTATTATCTGGATGGTCACGATCCCGTCTTCCGATTGAGTTACTACGATTTGTTGATAGGAATGGATATGTCCGTGTTCCCGAGTTATTATGAGCCGTGGGGATATACGCCGTTGGAGTCGATTGCCTTCCATGTGCCGACGATTACTACGTCACTTTCGGGCTTTGGCGATTGGGCGAAAAAGGAAGCCCCCAAGCCCTCTAAAAGTGAAAGTGAACTTCAGCCGGTGACGGTGATTGAGCGGACGGATAGTAACTACGAAAAAGTAGTAACCGAGATAGTTACTACTTTAACTACGGCTATCCATGCCTCTAAGGCTGAGATGGATAGGGTTCGTAAGCAAGCGGCTTTGTTAGCTCAGAAAGCGGAGTGGAAACAATTCTTTACGTATTATCTCCAAGCTTACGATATTGCGCTCAAGGCGCGTCATCGCCGCTGAAGCCGTTACTTATTTTCCGGCAGCCTCAAGAGCTTTGTAATAAGTCTCTTTGAATTTCTCGTACTCGAAGTCGGTGCGAGCTTTGGACTCGTCGCTAACGGTGGTCTTGAATTGTTTCTCAACGATGTCCAAGATCTTGTCGTTACCTAATGCAACAGCTACGTATGCGCGATAAACAACGCTACCATCTTTGTTGACGGTTTTGGTGAGTTTGTCGCACTCAAGGATACTACCGCTGATGGTTTGGGTGGTAACTTGTTGTGCCAAGTCTTTGGTGCGAGCTTGGAAAGAAGCAGCAGCCTCGTCATCGTAAGAGGAAGCAAACGTCTCCACTACGCGGTTGATGCTGGTGCTAATGCTGGTAGCTAATTCGCGACGAGCAGCAGCTAACGCTTTGTCTTTCGCATTTTGCATGTTAGGCGAAACAGCCGAAGCGGTAGAGCGGATAGCTTGTTTGTCGGTTTTAAACTCACTGCAAAGTACAGTAACTTCTTGTTCGCCTTTAACGGCGGTAGATTTGGATTTGCAACCGGTAGCTAATAAAGCTACAGCTGCGAGAGATAAGATCACTAATTTTTTCATAATAGTAAAAATTTGGATTAGTTAAACAATAGGGTTAATTATAAAATAAAGAATCGGTTATTGATTTTCTTGCCTAAAATGGTAAGCGTGATATCTATATAGTTTTGTTCGTCCTCAAAGCAGTCCGAATAGTTGTAGGTGACAACGCATCCCTGTTCGGTGGGTTGGAAGTTCATTTTCGTTAAGCATTTGGAGCGAAGGTACGGCTTGATGTTACAAGCCAGTTGTCGATCTCCGGCAAAGACGCGATAGGTGGTGTGCTCTCGAGTCACTTCTTGCGCTTGGATAGTGAGTTGCTCGACATAATGTTTATAGCCCCTTAATATCTTGTCGCACGTGGAACGGCGTACGTCTTTTTCGAGGAGGGTAGCTTGGAAGGTACGCAGTGCTGTCGCTTGCGCCACCATCTGTTCGACGGAGGTGTAGGTGGAGAAGTCGTCCTGTTGGAAGGCCTCTAATTTCTCATTGATAGCCGCCTCTTGGCGCTCAAAGGCTTCCACCATCTCCATTTGGTCAAGGCGCGAGAAAGGATACTTAAGGTGGTAGCGATAGAATTCGTTTTTCTGTTTATCGCGTATCTTTTCCCAATAATAATCGGTGGCATTAGCAATGGTCACTTGGCTAAGGAAGGGGATATTCGCACTTTCCGTTTCGACCATGGTGGAGTATAGTTCCATGGTGGAGTAGGAGCCGTTGGCTTCGAGCTCGTGTGTTTGCGTTTGGCTGGTGGCGTGTACGTTCTCGGCGATAGCATTGACAATCTGCTGTTTGACAGAGGTCATTGCTTTGACCTTTGCGGTTTCGAGGTCGTCTGACTCTGCGGATACGATAAGATAACCGGTCTCTACGCCGTAGAGCCATTCGGGAGCGCGTTTTTGAGAACGCTCTATTATCTTGGCGGAACAAGCAAGGCTGGATAAGATAGAGCTGCCTAAGAAAAATATGAATAAGAGTTTGCGCATATTATTTTCCTCCTAAGATTAGTTGTACTTGTCCTAACCCCTTGGTGGAGAGGTTAGACTCGATATCGTATTCGTTCATAAGCCATTTCTGTAGTCCCTTTGCCCAACTGAGGGTCGAGAGGTCTCGCCCTTTGGCATTGGTCAGTGGGATACGGACTTGCTCTATGGTCATGCGGTTGCCCGAAGGCGAGATATCCGGCGTGCCATATTTGCCGTTGACGGTATTGGCTTCAAGCCAGTTCTCAATGATCTCGCTGAGTTCCATGTCATCTATCTCGGTCATCAGTCCCTCTCGCAGGTTTTCCCAAGTGAGGATATTCATCTTAATGGCACGACCCTGTTTCTCGCAGTTGCGGAAGTAACCGATAAGGGTATTGCAGAACGGATCGAACTGACCTTGAATGGCACTCTCGATCATGATAGGCAGTTGGAAGGACGAAGCGAAAGTGGCACCTGTCGTGGTAGGACTAACGCCGCCGATGACGAAGTCGGTATAGGCATCAATGGCGGACATATTCCACGTAAGGCTTTTTTGGCTACCGCCACGTATCTCGTTTTCTATCCAATCTATCTCTACCCAGATATCTGCTTTCGCAGTACGACGCAGTTGGTCGATCTTCGTCTCAGCGATGGCATCTTCAAACTTACTAATCATAGCGTGTTCCTCTTGTTCTTCGGTTTGCAGTGTGCGCAGCGCAGCCCTCAAGTCTTTGACTTCAAAACCGCGTTGTGTCAGACGAACGGAGAGGGTGGTGATTGCTTGGGTGAGTTCTTGGTTCTCAACCAATGCTCTTTGGTAATCGGGTAGGTTGTCAGCCTCAAAACCATGCTGATGGCACCAACTCATCGAAGGAACGACCATCACGATAGGCATCTTTCCTGCAATCTCATCCTTAGGGATGATACCGTCCTCTTGCAAGCGTTGGCGAAGGGCATCGACTTGTACAACGACGGTGATAGCGACCTTGTATTCTTTACCGACTTTGAGGATTTGGTCGGGTTCTCCGTTTCCGATGAAACTGATGAAACGTTGGTAGGTACCGCCGTCGGCAAAGAACGCATCGAAATAATCCTCGTGCGTTTGCGGTACATTGACATCGGTAATCAAGGCTTCGCGTCCGACGATGCGGTTATTTCCCTCGTTATAAGAAGGATAGCCTTTGAATAGGATACCATGTACGGCATTCTTTCCGGCTTGTGCGGTAGCCACATTGGCATTTTTGGAATACGTCCAAACGCGCACCAAAGCACTGCCTTCGGGTGCTTGCCCGATGGTTGCTTGTAACTCGTAACGCATTTGTTCCGTCTCTTTGTCGGCTTTCTTACAAGGTGTTGCAGCGGTTGCTATAAACGGAAGCAAAAGTGCAATCAAAAAGAATAGTTTTTTCATATAGTGCTATTTTTGTTTAATCATTCTCAATAACATTCCCGGTTCGATAGGGCGGACTCCTTTGCCCACAGCCACGAACAGGGTTCCTTCGGTACTGACATCAACATCGTTCTCCATCAACGCATTAAAACGGTTATCCCAGACTTGGTTAATGACAGGTTTGACGGTGCCGATACGATTGTAGACAATCTTTCCTTTCTCCAATCGAGGCTCTAAGACCTCAAATAAAGAGGTGGGTGATATATCTTCTTTCTCGCCTATGAGTGCTCGGTAGCCAGCGAGTTTGCCGGTTTTGCTATACTCGACGGCGGTGATAGGCGTGGTAATACGGAACGCCTCATATTTGGTTTGCAAGGCAGCTACGTTCTTGTCGATGGAGCGCGCTGTGATAAACTCCAGCAGTTCGGTGCGGTTGTATTTGCCCTTGGTCTCTGTCTTCTCGAAGACGCTGGACTCAACGCCTAAATACCGAAGATGGAACGAAGTCTTGTCCTCCCAAAACGCTCGCATCTTTTGGGGATTGGGAGTCGTGGTGAAGTACTTCATATAGAAATCGTTCATCAGACTATCGTTCCACTCAATCTGATAGAGGTAGGTGTGGGTCATCACTTTGAAGCCCGTAAAACTATCGGCTATATCGCCTGCCGATTCAGCTAAGCGTCTGCCGCTGTTGCCGCCGGTTAGGATATCGGCAATGCCGCCTAATACCGCAAGGGTTATCTTAGCCGCGTTGGCACGGTCTTCGGCAGTGATATAGGTCATGTCGCTTACCAACACAAACGAGTGATCAATCAGTTGTTCGCTAACGTCTTGTAGAGCCGCTTTGCCTTCGATGGTGTATTTGAGCTTCTCAGCCTCCATGACGGATGCGTTATATTCCAATCGGCTCTCTAAGAGTTGGGTGTCGAAATAACTGTTTTGCAGACTATCTCCCGTTAGGTTGAACCATTTGGCAATCATTCGTTTGGCGATGTCGCCTTTTTCTAATATCTTCAAGATAGCTTGTCCGTTAGCCTCTTTCTCGTTTGCTGTTAGCACAAGGCTTTTGCCATATTGCTGTCTATTTAACCCACTTGCCGAACCGGGGACATTGGAGATATACGAGTTGTCGATGACCCGGATGCCGATATCGTGATGGTCGTACTTGTCTAATGCCGGCAGGCGGTGGAAGATCTTATACACGTCATACCCGAACTCATCTTCCGGATGGTAAACCATCATCGGTGTGAGTGCGTTGCGATAGTAAGTGCCTACCGTCTTTTGGGCTTGCAAGGGTGCGCCTAACAAAAGCAACCCGAGCCATAATATCGGAAGTTTTCTTAGTATCATGGTACAAAGATGCTTCTTAGATTAGACGTATTGGTTATCACATACAGGAAGTCTCCCCGTTTGCCGTTGTGTCCGTGGCGACCGTCTGAACCATTAGCCGCTTGCCCATAGCAACCGCTTCCGCGTCCGTGTAAGCCGCCTTGTCCTCCTTTACCTCCGTTACCTCCTTTGCCGGCTTGAATCCATGTGGTGACGGATTGCGTCCCACTGGTTGCGACTAAGGTGGAGTCCATAACGATAAGGAACTGACCGCCATCGGTACCGTCTTGACCATCCTCACCATTACCGCCTGCTGAACCGCAAGTGCCTCGTGTGGTGTGGGTATTACCATTCTTATCCGTCCACGAGTATTGGTTGATTCCGTTTGCTCCGTTATACCCACGTCTGCCATCGGCGCCGTCTATGCCGTTGCCGTAGATAGTGAAGGGGAACTGCACGAACATGACTTGTTGATCGGTGTGGTTGTATAGGATAGCAATATCTTTGATGACGGCGTTAGGATAGGACATAAACACCAGTTCTTTGTTTAGCCCGTGCCATGCAACCTCGTCGGGGAAGGTGAGTTTGATTTGATAGCGATAAGTTAGTCCGGATTGCTTGTGAGTGACCGTAATCTCTTGCGTGGTGGGGTATAATCCGGCTACAAAATCCGGTAGGAAACCATCCATCACGATACGGTTGCCTGCTATATGTAAACCCGCTTCGGGCATAGTAAACTCAAATAACGATGGGTCACAAATCTGTCGCTTTTTATTGAGAATTTGGATGCGCTGGTTGGCATCAATGATGGCGGACGATAGGCGGTCTTTCTTCGCATTGAATTTCCCGTTACCATTAGCGAGAGGCTCGTGTCCCGCAGATGAATTGGTGATGGTGTATATAGGGAGAACCCAACGATACTTGTGTTGCGAGGCTTTATCATAGAAGACAGGAGATAAATCCTCTTGCTGTACGGTTTTTTGAATACGTTCTGCCGTAATCTTATCAAGCTCGCGTTGTACCGCGGCGGGTAGGGCTGCTTCGTAACTCAGCACACGAGGAAGCGGAGTCAAATCTTTAATCGCTTGACCCCAGCCTATCATCGGAAGAATGACAAGACTACATAAAACAAATAGTCGATTTCGCATGCGTAGTAAGTTTAAAATCGTGCAAAGATACGACTTTTTTTTGTAATATGCAACTTTTTTTGTATTTTTTTTGCTTATTTGAGAAAAAATCCGTACCTTTGCACCCGCAAACGGCAAAACACCACCCGCCTATGATTGACCGGCATCGGTCGTAGATACCGTCCGGCAGACGTAAATTGCCCATCACTCACGAGATGTAAAATATAGCATTTTTTTGTATTGCTGAAACGATTTGGCAGTAAGAGGTCGTACCTTTGCACAAAAATTAGAATTATGGCAAAACAATCTTCAGCTCAATTGTTCCGTTGTTACGTATGGCTTGCCGATACCATCTACACTGCCGGACACATCACGCGTGCAGAAATTAACCGAAAGTGGGCACAGAACTACTCTCTCAATGAACTTCATGAGAATGCTATTCCAGAACGCACTTTTCACAACTGGATATGGGCAATCCAAGACCTATTTCAAATCAATATTGAGTGCAGTCGAAAACTGGGCGGTGCCTACTATATTGAAGATGCAGAAGACCTTGAGCGAGGTGGCGTTCGTCAATGGCTCATCAATACTTTTGCAGTTAACAACCTCATCAACGAAAGCCACCACCTCAAGCATCAGATTTTGTTTGAGAAGATTCCTTCTGGTCAACGTTTCCTTACACCTATTATTGAGGCTATGCGTGATAAGGTACAACTGAAAATGACCTATCATGGCTACCACAAGGATCATTCTTCTACTTTTATGGTCAAGCCTTACTGTGTGAAGGTGTATCGTCAGCGTTGGTATATGTTAGCGCAGTCTGAAAAACCGGATATGATTATCTATGCTTTGGACCGCATTGAGAACTTAGAGACGACTGAACTATCTTATAAATTGCCGGTTGACTTCAATCCCGAGGACTATTTCCATTCTATTGTAGGTGTCAGCGATGCTAACAAAAGGCCGAAGTTCGTCACCATTCGAGTGAATAGTTGGCAAGCCAATTATTTCCGTTCATTGCCTTTGCATAGTTCGCAGGAGGAAACGGAGCGTACAGATGAGTATTCCATCTTCAAATATTATCTTGTCCCTAACTACGAGTTCAAGCAGGAACTCCGTGCCCATGGCTCTGCCGTACAGGTGCTGGAGCCAAAAAAGTTGGCAGATGAAATGAAGAAGGAGAGTGAAGACATTGCTAATTTGTATAACTAAGAATAAAATTATTACTTATGAAAACTTTAAGCAAGGCGAAAATTGAGGCTCGGTATAAGGACGTGTACACTCCGCTTGTCAAACAATTTTGTGACAAGGTACGTAAATCTATTGCCCTTGAAAATTACATGCCTATATCTAGTATTAATGAAAAAGGAGAAGAGGTTTATAGTGGTAATCGTGCGCCTGCACCCTTTTTGCCTATCATAGGAAATGGCTACTATACGGCCCCTATTAGAGTCGCCATTTATGGTATGGAAACCTTAAAATGGCATGATTTGTATAAGTTTATTACAAAATTCCAAAGTCGAACAGGAAAGAGGGACGCTTTGGCGAGAATTAAGGCTTATACTGATGGTATAGAAGGCGTTGTTAATAAAAAACATAAAGTATCTAGATTCCTTAATAATTACGCTTTACCATGGTATACAAAAAATAATTTTTGGGGATTTGTATTTAATGCTCTTGCCTGCATCTATGGCATAAAGGAGAAAGATATTAAGGAAAGACCTGATTTGCTTCGCTCTTTTATATGGGGGAATGTTAATGCCTATGAGAAGTATGATGCAACTTGGAAGGATATGAAGGTCGATGCAGATAAGATAGTTGATAAAAAGGAAGATTGGAAGAAAGTTTTTAAAGCCAGCAAATGCTTTAATTCTGCACAACTTCTTTTACCATATGCTCGCCCTCAAATTATGGTAATATTTCATTGGGAAATGCAGATGGAATGGTTAATAGTAAAAGACGGCATCACTCAACCCTTAGAGAATATCGTACTTGACTGGACTAATTTTACTATCAAAAACAAATTAAGTAAAGAACAAGAAAAGAACTTGGTTAACTATATTAAATGCTATTATTTATCCGAGACAAATACTTTTGTTTTGCACACGATGCATCCCTCCGGTATGAATCCGAATTGTAGTTATTGGAAGGGGAATGGTTTGGAACATAAGGTTTGGAAAGCTGCAATTAGGCATGCTCTTCGTCAAATAATGGCAAATAGTAAATTTTCTTCTTCTCACTGAACTGATTTGGCAGTGAAAAGTTGTAACTTTGCAGCGTGATTCAAAAAAGGAGTCACGCTGCATTTGTTTAACTTAAAAATCAAAACTATTATGGCACTTTGGAAAATTACTGTAAAACGCAAGGTCAACAAGGTTGGTCTGCGACTTGAAGAAGACATGTTTGTAGAATTATCGGCTCCCACACCGACCAATCCTTTAGCTCAATCTAAGTACATCCCTCAAATCCGCCAACTCTTTGAGAGTAAGTATGGCATCGATCCGGAGCAGTATGCTAACACCGGATATATGGAGAGCGAAAGAATTTCATAGTATTTCAACCTTTTACACCTATGATAGACATCTTTTCAAAAGACATGGCCATTTATTATGGCAAAATCAGCATTATTAAAAAAGATGATGCTCAACGCTCAGGAGCGTATATGCTCGTCAATATCTCGGGCGAACACCTCAACCAAGATATTGAGGATTATTTGGGTCGTATGTATAACTTTTGGATTGACTCACCTATGGTTGATGAAATTAGACTAACTGTCGGTTCTGCACTCTCAAAACAAGAAGAGGAGCCGATAGAAATGACCGTAAAAGGTCGCAATAAGTTAACCTATCTACCACAACAGTTAACTGTTAGTTCCAAAGGGATTTTCTATTGCCTCGATAGAAGCCTTCAATATATCGAAAAGGAGATAGAACAAACACTCAATAGTGTTCATTCTAAAATCTATGACGATATTGTCAAGAACGGCATCTGCCTAACCGGTAGTGGAGCGTCTTTACGAGGTTTAGCAGAACGTTTCGAAGCCAAAACAAATATTCATTGTTACGTATCTTAGTTATAAAATTATGATGGAACTTCATATCACTGCAAGCAATTATACAACGGAACTTGTTCTCCGAGCAGGAATAACGCCAAGTAATTTAATCTATACGTTTCCGATGCCTTTTTTGAATGACCGTTCGCTTTGGCGAGGATATTTACCTCCACAAATTAAAAAATTCGATAAGGTGATTTTCTGGCATGAAGATGATGTTAACTCAATCCTTTTGCTTGCATTGCTTAGCACTTTACAAGTAAAGTTGTGGCACATTGAGATTCCGCACACCCTCCAAGAGAAAGATGTACCATTATTCTACCAGATAATGCAACCCATTAACGAAGACGAAGAACCTGCCAATCGTTACCTTTGGGAATATGCTTTACAAAAGCCCAAAGAACCGATGACAAAAGATTCGTCAAGCCCTTATGGCTACGAATATGGTGGTGGTTTAATAGATATTTTTAACCGATGTATATCAGTTGATAAGAAACGCCCTCAACGGAATTGGCGGTTTTGGCTCTCTCGCGAACAAACCAATTCTGTCCGTGAAAAGTCGGATTAAAAACCTAATCCCCTTATTTACAGTCTTATAATAGCGTGAGGATATGTGAGGGAAGTTGAGGAATTCGGGAATTTTCCGAATATTCCTTGAGGTTGGTTAGGTTGTGTTTGAGTGGGGGGCTTGGGGGACGATGGGGTCGATACTTCTTAAACTTTCACCCGCGCGTACATGCGTATATAGTTTTACAAATGATAGTCCCCATCGACCCCCAAGGTCCCAAAAACACTATCACAAGCGTGTCTGTTAACGTAGCAATAACGTAGCATAATAGGCCCTACGTAACCTTGACGAATCCTTGAAAGGGGGAGCGAGACTGTCGAGAGAGTGTCGGCCGACGGTCGGCTA
>JAKSNE010000149.1 GCA_024400135.1 Paludibacteraceae bacterium | reverse complement strand
CAACTCGAAGCGGGTTACTTCATCAACCTCCTCTTAGCCGAAAAAGCCTTAACCGTACAAGGCAAAGTGACGGGTTGGGCAAAAGCGTATTCGCTGTTCTCTACACCGGCATTTGAGGCGGATGTGGTCTTGAAAGATGCCGGACTGAATGGTTATCCGATTGGCGATGCGGTAGGAAAAATGACACTGGATAGGAGCAATTACAACATCCTCATCGACGCGGACTTCACGGAAGGCGAGAAACAAGTGGCACATTTGGACGGACTCGTTGAAACGATGGGCGATAAACGTTGGGGGTTGGATATCTATCCCGACTCTATCTCGGCGGCGTTCATCAACCACTGGACTTCGGGATTCCTCACGGATATAGCCGGACGCGCCTTTGGCGAGGTACATGTGTTTGGTAAGGAAAAATGTACGTGGGTAACAGCCAACGCCTACGCCGATAGCATAGGATTGACTATTCCGTTCACGGGTTGCCGATACTACGTGTCTGACTCCGTCTTCCTCGATTCGACGTCAATTATCTTCCCCGCCCTGACGCTTCACGACGAGGAGGGGAACGAGGTGTTCTTGGACGGGCGATTAGAGCATAACGAATACTTCGCGGACTTTAAGTTTGATATCTTCGCCCAGCCGAAGAACGCGCTTGTGTTTAACCTACCCTACAAGCAAGGCGAGATGTTATCGGGTAAGACCTACGCCAGTGGTGAAGTGCGTATTGAGGGAGATGAGAAACTCGTAAACCTAACCGCGAATGCTGTTTCGACGGGTAACTCTAACTTCCGTTTCAATGTCTCCTCCGCTTCCAATGCCAGCGATAACTCGTTCATCACCTTCTACAACCACAACGATGTAGGGCGTTTAGAGGACGACGAAGAAGACGACTTAGGTTCGTTCTTACATAAAGACCTCGCACCGGCTACTCGTTTTAAGATGGCGCTGAACGTAGAAGTACAACCGAACCTGCTCTTTGGTTTGGTGCTCAACGAGCGCACGGGTGACGAGATTAAGGCACGAGGCGACGGTGCTCTCACGATTGGCTATGACGACTTGACGAATATCGTCACGATGGTGGGCACCTATACCATACAATCAGGAACGATGGGCTTCACCGTAGGCAACATGATCCGACGCGACTTCACCTTGGTCGATGGCGGACAGATCGTTTGGTCGGGCGTACCCGAACTGCCGTTGCTCGATGTAACAGCCAACTACACCGTCACCGCTTCGCTCAAAGACCTCTTTGGCTCGGACGTGACCTCTGTAGCCACCTCGCGCACGAATATCCCCGTTACCACCTCCATCAACCTTACGGGCGGACTGGATAACCCGCAGATTCATTTCGCTTTATCGTTGCCGCAGAGCGAACAAGAGATAGCCGATAAGGTCAAGACGATTATCAATACCGACGAGATGCTGATGCGTCAGGTCATCTACCTACTCGTGTTCAGTCGGTTCTACACGCCCGATTACATGGCTACCACCACAACCGTGGGAACCAACGAAATGTATTCGTTAGTATCGTCCACGATTACGGGACAAATCAATAACTGGCTTGGCAAACTGACCAACGTCTTCTCGATGGGCTTCAATGTACGCAAGGACGGACAAGGTGCCGACGCGGCGTACGAGGCAGAGGCTAAGTTCCAACTGCAACCGGTTGACCGACTGGTCATCAATGGCGATATCGGTTACCGGTATAACGATATCACCAATCGTCCGTTCTTTGGAGACGTGGATGTGGAATATATGCTCACGAAGAATGGTAAGTTCCGTATCAAGGGTTATACCCACATGGTAGATAAATACTCGTTGCGTCAAGCCAGCACCATCCAAGGTATCGGTTTCGTCTTCAAACACGACTTCAACTGGCCCAAACCAAAGAAGAAAAAATAGTCAATTCATCATTCATCATTTATCAAGATGTTAGTCAAAATTCACGCTGCTGCTGCCGTAGGCATTGATGCCGTTCCCGTCACCATTGAAGTACATGCCACTTCCGGTTACGATTTTATGTTGGTAGGTCTTCCCGATAATGCGGTCAAAGAAGCCCACGATCGTATTAACGCTGCCCTCATGGTCAATGGTTACGAGTCACCAAAACGTACCCTCACCATCAACATGTCCCCTGCGGACATCAAGAAAGAGGGCGCCGCCTACGACCTACCGTTAGCTATCGGTATTCTCGTAGCAGCCGAAGAACTCAAGACGACCAAACTCAAGGACTTGATGATCATGGGTGAGCTTTCGCTGGACGGCACCCTTCAACCCATCAAAGGTGTGCTACCGATGGCAATGTGCGCATTGAAGAAAGGTATTCATACTATGATTGTGCCTGCCGATAATGCCGCCGAAGCCGCAGTCGTACAAGGGCTAACCGTCTATGGAATGACCTGCTTACACGAGGTGATACAGTTCCTCAATGACGAACAAACCTTTGAGCCCACAACGATAGATATCGACACCCTTTTCCGCGAGGAGTCCTACCCTACCGACATTGACTTTGCGGATGTTCGTGGACAACAAGTTACCCGCCGCGCCATCGAGATTGCGGCTGCCGGTGGACATAACCTGCTGATGATTGGTCCTCCCGGAGCCGGTAAGTCGATGATTGCCAAACGTATCCCCACTATCCTTCCGCCCCTCACGTTGGAGGAGGCTTTAGAGACAACGAAGATACACTCGGTCACGGGACTGCTCAATAAAAAGAAGTCAGCGACCACCACTTCCCTTATCGTTCAACGTCCCTTCCGCTCGCCGCATCACACGATTACGAATGTGGCTCTTGTCGGTGGCGGACAGAACCCGCACCCGGGAGAGATCAGCCTCGCACACAACGGAGTGCTCTTCCTCGACGAACTGCCCGAATATAATCGCTCGGTCTTAGAGGTGATGCGACAACCATTAGAGGATAGGCGTATCACTGTAGCGCGTGCCAACGGAACGATAGACTATCCCGCCTCGTTTATGCTTGTAGCCGCAATGAACCCTTGTCCTTGCGGACATTA
>JAKSNE010000148.1 GCA_024400135.1 Paludibacteraceae bacterium | reverse complement strand
ACTTGTTCTAACGAAAGTAACCATCACTCCCGCGGACGGGAGCGATGGTTACTTGTTTCGCCTCGATTGCGCTAAAAGCAATAAGGCTCAAAAATCCTATTACAAATCTCTTTGCGATAATTATTGTAATAATGTTTGTCCGTTGCGGATAACAACACCCTTGAACTTCTTATCAACTTCCATACCGAAGATGTTATAGGTCTTGTTGTCGTTAACAGCCTTTACGTTGAGTAATCCTACACCGGGATCCGGTCCAAGAGCACCGGGTTGTTTGAAGTGAATAGGAAGAAGGGCACCCTGAGCCTTTACGTAAATAGTGGTCTCAAGGTCGTAACCTTCGTTCGGATTAACCTCAACGTATGCTATTCCTGCGAGGTACTCTTCCGGACCATATAACTCATAGTAGGAAACGATAGGATCGGTTTCGGGATCAATAGACTCACCGTTTTCGTCCAAGAGGTCAACATCGTCGTCAAAACCTTCGAGGATATTGCAGGAGAACTCGATTTGTTCTTCCGATGTATTTTTACCGCTTTCAGAATCAACAAATCCCATGCTGATAGGACCACCCTCTTGAGGAACTTCCTCAATCCAAGTATCGCTAAACATGTGCATGTCAGGATAGTAAGCGTTGAACGCCATATCGATGTTCATATCGCCGTAAGAGTGCAGTTTGCCATCCTTCAACCATAAGGTACGACCACCGGTGGCAGTCTCCCAATAGTCGCTATAGATACCGAAGTCACAATTGCTCTCGTTGAAACCGGTTAACTCGGCATAGCAGCGTTGGGTCAACACGGCGGGTTTTAAATCCGGGTCTCCGAAAACATTTTCTTCCATGAAAACAAAGACGATAGAATAACCGCCTCCGTCACCGTCAACAATACAATCAGTTTGTTTAGCCGTAGCTTGTGCCATAACAGAGTCATGACGGAACCATTGCATCTTTGTACCCGTTTCAGGATCCTCTTCAATGTCAATAGGATAAATGGTTAACTTTAGATCCGTGGTTGCAGGGAAGACTTTTTCGATATCTGTAACATCATCGTGAGTATAGCAGTGAACGAATACGGTGTCGCACCACATAGCTTTGCCTTCCGGAACAGGAATGACGTTGAGAAGGGTATCCAACGTACCGGCACCCCAATCCGACCTAGTCATATCGGTACCAAAGCACCAATCTGTGCCGGCAGCACCGGAAGAAACCATGTAACGGTTACCTGCAAGTTTTTTTTCACCGCTACGGTCAGCCGTCATCATTTCGCAGTTCGTCATTTGCACCGGCCAATAATAACCATTCGTCATGTGAGTAGGAGTAGCACCTTGCCCCGGCCAGTAACTCTCAACAGCGTAAGCATACATATAGTCCGTGAAGGTTACGTTGTACAAAATACTGCCGTCAACAGAAGGAATCTGACGTGGATAAACGGACAGGGTGGGGTTGCAAAATAAACTGTAATAAGAGGAAGGATAAGCCAAAATAGCGGTATTTTCCACCGTTATGGTTTCCTCCTCGTCGTTTAAATAAACCCATTTACCCGGTCCGTAAACAGAGTAGTAGTAAGTGGTATCCGTGAAGGGAGTTATCAAATATACACCGCCGGTAACATAACCCGGAGTGTAACTCATGTACATTTGATCCTCAATGAAATACTTGCCCTCCAGAGTGGTATCTATTTCCGTTGCTGTTGGAGCTTTGAATGGAACAGCGTTCATTTTATAACCCACATGGTTAAGGGGTTTGTCGTAGATTGCACGAGGAGTCTCTTGCTTGATTAATGTCGGTTGAATCTTTTCCGTCATTAGTTGTTGAGCATTCACGGTTACTGTCAGAACCAATGCGCTCAAGATGGTGTAAATCTTTTTCATTGTCTTTTAAAAATTAAATATTAAACATAATACCATTACTTGGCAGAGCCAAGAATGTCTATTTTTATATCGGGATTTTCTATTTGTTCCAAAACGCCGCCTAAAGCAGGATTGAGTGCGGAACCAGGGACAATGTGGTACGTCCCGCTGAGGTTGTTAAATAGCGAGAAGAGCGTAGGTACTGTGGCCGCCATTCTCTCGTATTTGGCTTCCTCACCGGTCTTGATATTGGGACCTACATACTTAATCGTGAACGAATCGTCGGTGAATGTGACATCAAACTTGTAAAAGAATAGCCCCGACTCCTTCGTCTTGTCCGTATATTTGAGTTCCATAAGATAGGTAACGATCTTCTCGCCATAAATCTCGTCCTCGTTGTAGGTGAGATGCAAACGCAAAATCTTCGCGGTACGCTTGGATCCTTGTTGTTGAGCTTTGTCGCGGAGTTCTTCGTTGATTTGCGCAATGGTATCTGCTAATCCGGCGGGGATATTCTTGTTCATATCCCAACTCCATCCCATTTTCCTTAACTCCATATACTTCAGGAAGTGCTGATAATAATTACCGGCGCTGATGGTTGCGGTTTGGCTATGCAGCAATCCGTCACTGCCCATCGTGAAACGACGATTGGTGTTGTTCTCACCGCTGATGGTGTTCATAATCTGTACTCCATCGGTTAATACTGCGAATGGAATAGACAGTGCGTCATCCTCGGGTAATACACCCGGTTGGGAGAGGGTGAACGTGCTACCATCACTATGCAATTGATATTGGGTGGAACCCTCGGTGTACGTTAGCAAGTTGTTATTGCCAAGAATGGACGTTGTCATTGTCTCGCAATCCTTGTACGCTGCCAACGGATCATAATCTGCACCTACGGGATAAAGCACGCTATATGCACCGTATTTCTTACCTTTCAAACGAACTATTTCCGGCTTTGCTTCCATAATAAGGAACTCATAATCGCCTTCCATTCCCATTCCATCCGTTTGCGGGTCTGCCCACGTGTGAAGGATATTATTATAGGTGTTGAAGGTAAGAATAGGGCAGATATCATCTACAATACCCCATACGCTGGCGGTATCACGGACTAATTTCTTAGCCGATTTAGCCATTTGCGCTTTTACCTCGCCATTCGCACAGAAA
>JAKSNE010000147.1 GCA_024400135.1 Paludibacteraceae bacterium | reverse complement strand
CGATGGTCTTACGCGTTTTCTCATCGACTTTTGCCTTACCTTTCTTGTCATAGACCGGAGTCATTGCAACCTCGTCAGCCTTAACCCAATAGTCAAAGCTCTCCATAATGGCTTTTCCCTTCACGTTGTCGTCCACGGGTTGATTCATCATTGCGTCGATGTTAAACTTCTCGTTTTGGGTGTAACCAATCAAACCGGCTACATACCAAGTCTCAGCTAATCCTTTCGTCTCCTCATCGGTCAATGCGGGAGCAATCATTGTGCGAGCGGCTTCAAAATCGGGAGTCTCTTGCAGAATTAAGTTCCTTGTTTTCTTAACGTTTGCTTTTTGAGCGTAGCAGCAAGCACTCATCAGCACCAACGCTGCCATAAAAATTGTCTTTTTCATAACTGTAAATCTTTAGTTATTATTAATTATTCTTCATTCTTCAATTCATCATTAGCCCCTTGGGCGATCAATCCATCATTCTCATCATTCGCCGTCTCGGCTTCATCCTCTTCCTTCGGAACGATGCACCCAAACATCAGGGTATCGTTACGCTTTTGGAGTTCGATGAGTTTGACACCTTGAGTAGCGCGTCCCATCACGCGGATAGTCGATATATCCATACGGATAGCGGTTCCGCTCTTGGTGATGAGCATCAAGTCTTCGTCATCGGTGACAGCGTGTAAGCCTACTAACGGTCCCGTCTTATCGGTGAGGTTCATGGTCTTCACGCCCTTACCGCCACGGTTGGTGATACGATAGATAGGTTCGCCATTCTCGTCATCAAGCATCGTACGCTTACCAAAGCCCTTGTCGGAAATAACGAGAACCGTCTTGTCTGTATTCTTCTCTACACAAATCATGCCAATCGCACGATCTTGTCCATCTTCGTCTAAAGTTATCGCTTTCACACCGGTAGCGTTACGACCCATTGGACGTACTCCACTCTCGTTGAAACGAACGACTTTACCATTGTACGAAGCAATCAGCATCTCGCTCTGACCATCGGTCAAGGTAACCGCAATCAGTTCGTCACCATCACGCAAACCAACGGCATTGATACCATTAGCGCGAGGACGAGAATAAGCTTCCAACGTAGTCTTCTTCATCAGTCCGTTCTTCGTAGCGAAGATGAGGTAGTGGTTATTCACATACTCCGGATCGTTGAGACCCTTCACGTTGATGAATGCACGTACGGCATCGCCCTTCTCAAGGTTGATGATGTTTTGTATCGCACGACCTTTCGATTGACGATTGCCCTCCGGCAGGTCATACACTTTGATCCAGTATAGACGACCATGCTCCGTAAAGAACATCATCGTCGAGTGCATCGAAGCTTGGTGAACGTACTCGATGAAGTCCTCGTCACGACTGCTCGAAGCTTTACTACCAATACCACCACGACCTTGTTGACGGAACTCCGTCAGAGGCGTACGTTTAACGTAACCAAGGTGCGAAATGGTAATCACCATATCATCATCTGCGTACATATCCTCGGGGTTGAACTCAGTAGCCATCTTAACGATTTGCGTGCGACGCTCGTCGGCATATTTGTCCTTAATCTCTAACAACTCAGTGTTGATCACCTCAAAACGCATAACCTCACTGGCAAGCAGTTCGTTCAAATGAGCAATGAGTTTCTCTATCTCCGCATATTCGGCTTTCAACTCGTCAATTCTCAAGCCCGTCAATTGGCTCAAGCGCATATCCACGATGGCCTTCGATTGCAGGTTATCGAGTTCAAAGCGTTTCTCTAAGTTCGCTTGAGCATCGGCAGGTGTGCGAGAAGCTTTGATAATCTTAATTACCTCGTCGATGTTATCCACCGCAATGATTAAGCCCTCTAAGATGTGTGCTCTCTCCTCAGCTTTGCGCAACTCAAAGCGGGTACGACGAGTAACCACGTCCATGCGGTGCTCGATGAAGTTAGCAATCAAGTCCTTGAGGTTAAGCAGCATCGGACGACCTTTCACCAGTGCGATACTGTTCACACTGAAACTCGACTGCAATGCCGTATATTTGTATAACTTATTGAGAACGACTTGCGCATTCGCGTCGCGCTTGATCTCAATGATAATACGAATATCGCGTTTCGATTGGTCGGAGATGTCCGATATACCTTCAATCTTCTTCTCGCTTACGAGGTTAGCAATATCCTTCACAAGGTCGGCTTTCACCACACCGTAAGGCAGTTCGGTAATCACGATGTGCTCGCGCCCATTATCCTCTGCCTCGATGTCGGCATTGGAACGAATAACGATACGACCTTTACCGGTCTCGTATGCGTCACGCACGCCTTGGTATCCATAGATAGTACCGCCCGTGGGGAAGTCCGGTGCCTTGATATATTCCATCAACTCGGCTACCGTAATATCCTCCGTCTCGGGGTTCTGGCTCTTGGCGATCTGGTTCTTAACGTATGCCACACAGCCGTCTATCACTTCGCCTAAGTTATGGGTCGGCATATTCGTCGCCATACCTACGGCAATACCCGTAGCGCCATTGACTAATAGGTTCGGGAAGCGGCAAGGCAGTACAGTCGGCTCACGCAACGTGTCGTCGAAGTTCAGGTTCATATCCACGGTATCCTTCTCAATGTCGCGAAGCATCTCCTCAGCGAGTTTGCTTAAGCGTGCCTCCGTATAACGCATTGCAGCAGCACCATCACCATCGACGGAACCGAAGTTACCTTGACCATCGACGAGGCAATAACGCATTGCCCAAGGTTGCGCCATACGCACAAGCGTACCGTAGATACTGCTATCACCGTGAGGGTGATATTTACCCATAACCTCACCGACGATACGAGCACTTTTCTTTGTGGGTTTGTCGCTGGTGTTACCTAATTCGTTCATTCCGAAGAGTACCCTTCTGTGTACGGGTTTGAAGCCATCGCGTACATCGGGTAGCGCACGGCTCACGATGACGGACATCGAGTAGTCGATGTACGAGGACTTCATTTCCTCTTCAATCTTTACAGGCAAAATCCTGTCAAAATTTTCTTCAATCATAGTTTTTTTTGTATATTTAATTATCTAGTTTGTCTAGT
>JAKSNE010000146.1 GCA_024400135.1 Paludibacteraceae bacterium | reverse complement strand
AACGCGTACGTACGCGTAAGGCGCAAGCAAATGACTCTTTGCGAACCGCGTACGAACGTAATTGTAAAACAAAAAAACAACAATTATTATGAGTCAAAAAATTCGTATCAAACTGAAATCGTTTGACCACAACTTGGTGGACAAGTCCGCTGAGAAGATCGTGAAAACGGTGAAAGCTACGGGTGCAGTTGTTAGTGGTCCTATTCCATTGCCAACCCACAAACGTATCTTCACAGTGAACCGTTCGACGTTCGTTAACAAGAAAAGTCGTGAGCAATTTGAGCT
The DNA here is from genome assembly GCA_024400135.1 of Paludibacteraceae bacterium. GTDB lineage: Bacteria > Bacteroidota > Bacteroidia > Bacteroidales > Paludibacteraceae > Colicola. The sequence continues at coordinate 2,793 of JAKSNE010000146.1, read as the reverse complement.
GAGCAGCTACAAGCGTCTTATCGACATTTACAACTCGAACAACAAGACGGTAGAGTCTTTGATGAAACTGGAACTTGCCTCCGGCGTTGAAGTTGAGATCAAAGTTTGATAATTAACGGGTTGCTTCCGACGGATAGACCGGATATTCCGGAACATCCGGAAACCCCGGGGAACCCCGTCGGCGAGAGTAACCAAAACAACCTATTATTAACAATTAATCCATACAAAAATGGCAGGATTATTAGGTAAAAAAATCGGAATGACATCCGTATTCGGTGCTGATGGTAAGAATATCCCATGCACCGTTATCGAGGCTGGTCCTTGCGTTGTTACTCAACTCAAGACCGTGGAGAAGGATGGTTATGCTGCTGTTCAAGTAGGTTTCATGCCTAAGAGCGAGAAACACGTGAACAAAGCAGAGGCCGGTCACTTCAAAGCCGCAGGGGTACAACCCATGCGTCACCTCGCAGAGTTCGATGGATTCGAACAAGAAGTCAAGTTAGGTGACACGATTGACGTCACGATCTTCGAAGAAGGTTCGTTTGTTGACGTTATCGGCACAAGTAAAGGTAAAGGTTTTCAGGGCGTTGTTAAGCGTCATGGCTTTGGTGGTGTAGGTCAATCTACTCACGGTCAAGACGATCGTCTTCGCGCTCCCGGTTCGGTAGGTGCTTGCGCTTATCCTAGTCGTATCTTCCCGGGTACTCGCATGGCGGGTCACATGGGTCAAGATCGCATAACGGTACAAAACCTGGTGATTTTAAAGGTTATCCCTGAGTACAACTTGATCATGGTCAAGGGTAGTGTACCGGGTGCTAAAAATTCTATTGTAACGATTAACAAGTAAGCAGTATGGAACTTAGTATTAAGAACATGGCCGGTGAGAATACCGGTAAGAAGATCAAGCTCAATGACGCTATCTTCGCAATCGAGCCTAACGACCACGCTATCTACTTGGACGTTAAGCAATATTTAGCTGATAATCGCCAAGGCACAGCTAAGGCAAAACAACGTAGTGAAAACGCTCACTCTACCCGCAAGTTAGGTCGTCAGAAAGGTGGCGGCGGTGCTCGTCCGGGTGATTTGAAGAGCCCTGTACGCGTTGGTGGTGGTACCATCTTTGGTCCCGTTCCTCGCGATTATAGCTTTAAGTTGAATAAGAAAGTGAAACAACTGGCTCGTCGCAGTGCATTGAGCACTCGCGCCAAGAACGATGAGATCATCGTGATGGATGCTCTGACGTTTGAGGCACCGAAGACGAAGGCTATGGTGGGAGTTTTGAACAACCTTAAGATTGCTGGTAAGAAGGTATTATTCGTAATGCCGGAGACCGTAACCGAGGTTATCAAGTCGGCTCGTAACATTGAGCGTACGAACGTGACCACCGTAGGTGAGTTGAATACTTACGCAATTATGAACTCGAATGTGGTAGTATTCGTTAAGGATAGTATCGCAAAACTCGAGGAAACTTTTAACGTATAAGGAGGATAGATTATGTCAATTATTATTAAACCTATCGTCACCGAGAAGATGACCGCCGCTGGCGAGAAACTGAACCGTTATGGTTTCCAAGTTGTTCGCACTGCTAACAAGGTAGAGATCAAGAAGGCAGTGGAAGAAATGTATAATGTACAAGTAGTGGCTGTAAACACGGCTGTAGTTGCTCCGAAGATCAAACAACGCTGGACGAAGAGCGGTCTTTTGAAGGGTGCTACGAATGCTTACAAGAAAGCTATTGTGACATTAAAAGAAGGTGAAACAATCGATTTTTATAGCAATATTTAAAAATGGCTGTACGTAAATTAAAACCCTCTACACCGGGGCAAAGACACAAAGTTATTGGCGCGTTTGAAGAAATTACGGCAAGCGCACCAGAGAAGTCTCTTGTATTCGGCAAGTCCAAGACGGGTGGTCGCAACAACACTGGTAAAGAGACCATGCGTTACATTGGTGGCGGACACAAGCAGAAATTCCGCGTAATTGATTTCAAGCGCAACAAAGATGGTGTACCCGCAACTGTTAAGACGATTGAGTATGATCCGAATCGTTCGGCTCGTATCGCTCTGTTGTTCTATGCAGACGGAGAGAAACGTTACATCCTTGCACCGAATGGTTTGCAAGTTGGACAAGTAGTAGTATCGGGTGTCGATGTAGCACCTGAGGTTGGTAATGCTCTGCCGATGAGTCAGATTCCGTTAGGAACATTGATTCACAACATCGAGCTTCGTCCGGGTCAAGGTGCCCAGATGGTACGTTCGGCAGGTGTGTTCGCACAATTAGCCGGTCGTGAAGACAAGTATGCTATCATCAAGTTACCTTCGGGTGAACTTCGTAAGGTGTTAGCCGCTTGTAAGGCTACGGTTGGTGTGGTTGGCAATAGCGATCACGCGTTGGAGAAGAGCGGTAAGGCTGGTCGTAGCCGTTGGTTAGGACGTCGTCCTCACAACCGCGGTGTGACGATGAACCCGGTAGATCACCCGATGGGTGGTGGTGAAGGCCGCGCAAGTGGTGGTCACCCACGTTCTCGTAAGGGCTTGCTCGCTAAGGGTTACAAGACTCGTCATCCGAAGAACCAGAGCAACCAATATATTATTGAAAGAAGAAAAAAATAACCTATAAAATTTGAGAAATTATGAGTCGTTCATTAAAAAAAGGACCGTTTATCAACGTTAAGTTGGAGAAAAAGGTGCTGGCTATGAATGAGGCTAACAAGAAAGAAGTTGTTAAGACCTGGAGCCGCGCATCGATGATCTCTCCTGATTTTGTAGGTCATACAATTGCAGTTCACAATGG
>JAKSNE010000145.1 GCA_024400135.1 Paludibacteraceae bacterium | reverse complement strand
CCATCGCTTGTGCGAAGGACTTGTCCAAGGACCAATCCTACTTCCTCTGGCAACTTTCTCCAACCATCTTAGACCGCGTCCTTTTTCCGCTTGGTGATTACACGAAGGCTCAAGTGCGTGACTACCTTGCCTCTAAAGGTTTCGAGGCATTGAGCAAACAGGGTGAGAGTCAAGACATCTGTTTCATCAAAGGCGACTACCGCGCGTTCCTGCGCGAGCGCGTGGGCGATAATTATAAGGAATATATGTCTTTCACTATCGGTCAGCGCAAGGGGCTTGGCGTAGCCCTCGGTTATCCGGCATTTGTGACTAAGATTGGGAGTAGAGGAGTAGGGGTAGAGCATCCTCTTGTCCCGGGTGTTTTCTTAGGGCATTACGAAGACCTATATACAGATACGGTCACGCTTCGCGATGTCCTTTTTCACGGCGACCCTAATCAACCCGTCATGGCGAAGATCCGTTATCGCAGTGCTGCCGTAGAGGCTACTTTCAACTCTCCACTAGCCCAAAGGGCGTCAACTACTCTAAACTCTAAACTCTACACTCTACACTTTGCTGCCCCTATATGGGCAGCAACGCCCGGCCAATCCTGTGTTTTTTATCAAAATAACTTTGTCGTTGGAGGCGGCATTATATGTTAGTCAATCGTAAATGGCGTGTCCTCAAATCGGAGCGCATCATTGATCGCGGGCCGTGGCTTCGCGTTCGTCAGGAGTTAGTGGAGTTGCCTAATGGTAAGCAGATTCCGAGTTGGTATATCCTTGATTTTATGAACTGGGTGAATATCATCGCCATCACCAAGGATGGCCGTTTCGTCCTCATTGACCAGTATCGTCACGGTATAGGTAAGACATATTATGAGTTAGTGGCAGGTTGTATTGACGAGGGCGAAACGCCCTTGGAGGCAGCCAAACGGGAACTGTATGAGGAAACGGGCTTTGGTGGCGGTGAGTGGTCTGAGTTTCTTGTTTCTGCGCCTAACTCGTCTAATCAGAGTAACTGGTCTTATACTTTCCTTGCGGTTGGGGTGGAGCAGGTTTCCACGCAGCATCTGGAGGAAACGGAGGATATCCGTGTTCATATATTAACGAAGGAGGAGACTCGTGCCTTGCTTGAGGCGGGTGAGATGGTTAATTGCCATTATACCGCTCCTCTCTGGAAATACTTTGCTCAAAATCCGTAATATGGTGAGAAAAATTATCTTTTTATCTCTGCTTTGCGTTACCGCGCTCGCTTGGTCCGCTCCTCGGACTGCTGAACCCGAATGGGCCTCCTTGGCGTACCGTACCGTTCGATATCCTTCATCGGACTATTTCACCGGCTACGCTACGCACCGTCGTCGTCTCGAATCGAAAGCCGAGGCTCTACGTAAAGCCGAGGAAGCAGCCCGTGTAGAAGCTGCTGCTACGATTCGCGTTAAGATAGCTAACGAAACCAATTATATCTCTGCCGAATCGTCCCTCAGTAGGCTGAATAACCTCAGTTCCCTTTATTCCTTGGACGAGCAGTTTTCCTCTAAGACTACCTCCTCCGTTGAACTCGATCTCACAGGGATGCAAGTGGTTTCTGCTATGGATGGTCGCACCGCCTATGCTTTTGCATATATAGCGAAAGAGGACCTCCGACGCCAACTCAAGCGCTCTATTGAGGCTTCTCTCACTACCGCAGAAGCCGATGTTGACCATATTGATGCACTTATTCACACTAGCCAAACTGCGGTAGCTAAGAAATCCCTCAAAGCACTGATGCTCCGTGGACGACAGATACGACAAGACCAGCAACTGCTTATCGCCATTGATACTTGCACCAATCTTGATGCCGTACAACTCGCTCGCTCTAATGCCTTGCGTCAACGCGTCGTCGATCTTCTCCCCACGTGGTCCTCAATCCTTAATCCTCAATCTTCAATAGCCCAAAGGGCGTTCAATAGTCAATCTTCAATAGTCAATCCTACCCCCTCTTTCTCCCACTCCGGCACCACGCGAGCTGCTACTGATAATGCCCGCGCACTATCGACCTTGGTGGAGGCTATTAAAGACTGGAAACAGTGTAAGACCGGCACCCTCACCGAGGTGGGGAAGGGCGTAGCCGTCTATGCTAATAATGGTTGGAAGACGGTGGGGATGACCTCCTCTGTCGAGAAAAAACTGAATGACAAACTGCACGAAGTCAATGAGACTAAATATGTTATCCTTGATGTTACGATGACCGCCAATGATCGTTGGTGTGTCCTATATCGCAAATCCGATAGTGTCACCGCCGCCTCGTGGTATAATGCCCCTAATGGTGCAGGAGACAAGATGAAGGAACTCTTTGCCGAAGGCGACCTCTTCCGCTCCGTCTCGTTTACCGATAAGGATTATGTGCTCATCACCGATAAACACTATACCGCCTCTAACGACTGGGACTTGGAACGTCTCAATACTGCCTACGATTTATATGGACCTATCCTCAGTGTTTGTACAACCGAGAAAGGGATTGTCGTTTGTTGTGAGAAAGGGGTTTATTACGACCGTATTCCGGAGAAAGTGAAGTCTAAAATTCAAGACTTTATTTCTTCCTACGGAGCCATCCAATTTGTTAAGTTCACGGATTCCGGCACTTGTCTCATCACCAATGGCCACGACTACTCTTATTATATGTAACTATGACCCGTAAAGACATTGTATATAACTACCTCCAATCGCACTCAATAGCATACGAGGAGTACGACCATCCGGAGGGTAAGACCATTGAGGAAGCAATGCGCTGGTGGCGTAACGATGGTTCTATCCATTGTAAGAACATCTTTTTGCGCAACCATAAGGGTAACCAGCACTATTTGGTGTGTTTCGATTGTCGGCACGACTTGGATATTCACGACTTAGAGCAACGCCTCAAGGCTCGTCTGCAAGCTGCCGGACAACCCGCACCGGGCAAGTTGAGTTTCGCTTCTCCCGAGAGGATGATGCGTTATTTAGGTCTTGAACCCGGTTCTGTCTCGCCCTTTGGGTTGATTAACGATACGGACAACCACGTTATTCTGTTCCTTGATACGAATCTCCAACAGGCGCAGAGTTTGAGTTTTCACCCCAATGACTGTACGGGTA
>JAKSNE010000144.1 GCA_024400135.1 Paludibacteraceae bacterium | reverse complement strand
CAGATGATATCAAATACCCATATCTGTCCATCCTCAGCCACTAAAGAGCCGTACCAGTCGGAGTACGATTTATACTTAGTCGAATCAGGCGGATAAGGTACATAACCGTAACGATAAGCCTGAACTTGGATGGTGTCCTTAGCCATAGGAGCCTTTTGAACAGCCTGTGCCTTGTAGTTAGGCGAAATCAGCAACGAGGATAATAATACTAGAAGTAAATTCATATTGATTATTGTTTAACGAGTTTAGCAAGTTTAACGGGTTTAACGAGTTTAGTTTTATTGCTCTACTCCCATAAAATTATAGGTTTTATTATCGCGGATAATGAGGAGTTGTCCGTCACGAAGGAACTTGTGGATTGGGGATTGACGATTGAAGATTGAAGATTGAAGATTGGGTAAATCAACGGACGATGGGGTGATAGTGATGTCGATGGGCGCATCGCAAGAAGTCACACCGGTGAGGTGCATCTTCAGTCCATCGTTATTCTCTACAGTCATCGTTCCGTCGTAAAGCATCCACAGGACGTTAATCTCTGCTTTGTCTTTATCGTTGCGACGAGCGATGAACGACGGCGAGATACTAACCGACGAAGCCGACTCGATGATACCTTCCGAACGTTGGATAGTGTAAGGCATATAGGTATCATCAATCGTATATTCGCCTACAGGAATAATGGTTTCAGGATCAATCTTTTCTACATACATAATCATATAGACAAACTCGTCACCGCCATTAACGATATCGTGAGTCTCTACGATGACAGCAGTCAGACCGTCCTCGCTGACATCTTTGATTGAGAGAGCACCTGTGAACGTGTGGTTATATGGTTTCGATTCGTCTGCATCGCCATTAAGGCAGTGGTCAAGTGAGATTTTTGTGCTCATCTCGAAATAGTATTGGACGATATCGTCTTCTTTGTCCTCGTTGCGGGTCAAGATGATACCTGAGGCATAGAGTGTGGTATCCGTCAGGTCAATGTGAATATCGAACGAAGCCTCAATATAGTCAAAGACCGTCGGCATTCCGTCCGGGTCGTTAGCGACGAGAGTGAAGTTCGGATTGACTTTATTTCCCTCGTAGTGACCTTCGATGGTTCGATTTCCGCCGCCGGCGATGGTGATATAACGCTCGTGATTGGCGGTATAGCCTTTTATTTGGAACTGTTGGTCGGTCTTTGTGTAGTCATAGACGATAACCTCTTCGGGACGAATGGTGTCGTAACGAGTAGGATAAACGACAGAGCCGGTCAAGTGGTAGTGTTTGCCCTCTTGGTCAGAGCCCGAAAGCTCATACGTCTCCAGTTTATTAGAAGCAATGTGATAGATAAACTTCTCCACAGTGAAGGCACTTGAAGAACCCTTCTCGGTATTGTGGACAGTAGCGGAATTGATATCGGTTGCCGTATATTCCTTGTTGTCGATCAGTTCTGCGCCTTTGACATCGAGGTTAAAGAGGAAGATACTATCCGTTGATGCCAAGTGAACGAGTTGGTTGTTGGACAGTCCTGCTTCGTGGCTCCAGTATTTACCTTTGAGGTGCTCTGTGTCACGTTCCACGCCTTCGCCCATCTGAACAGAGATAGTGCGGTCGTGTGAGTTGTAGGCATCAATGTTTATGCGAATCTTTCCGTTAACTTTCTTCACCTCTACCGTTCCGTAGCAGAAGAACCAAATAGGACTGGTGATTCCTTGTTCGGTGAGGGTAGATAGGAACGAGAGGTTGATAGCCCCATCGTTGGTGACACCGGTAGAAGCCAGTACAATACCGGGTTCGATGGTATAGCTGATTGGATATTTGCCTTCAGGGATATAGATTTCTTTATCCTTTAGATTAGGCTGATAGAAGAAGAGCAAGTCTATGAGTTTGCCTTCGGCATTTTCGCCTTGTACCACAACGATGCCTTCCTCTGCGGACGAGATGTCCATTGTTATCTCATCCAGTGTGAAACTACCCTCATAATCCTCGTCAGCATCATAAAGCAGCGAGTAGTCCCAATCGCAGACCATATCGACATCAAAACGGACGACTTCGTCCACATGTTCGTTGTTTTGCCCTACAATCGAGAAGATAAACTCGCCCTGCTCTTTGACAGCATCGTAAGTATAGTCGATATAAGGCACATCCTCCGTCTCGTCGATGAGTTCGACTAAGATGAAGACCTCCGGGTTCTCGCTATTGGGGTTCTTGACGATATACGAGTTTTGCATGTCGATATCCTCCCAATAGAACTTATGCGATTCTTCGTGTCCCATCTCGTAGTCAGCGTTGAGAACGAAGTTAAGGAGGTAAGTGCTGTCTTTGGAATAAGCTTGCGCTTGGAAGTTTGGTTGCTCTTCCTCGAAAGTGTTATCGCGGAACTTACCTTGGATATTAAGGGTGACGTGGTCTTTGGGAGTGGGTTTTTGGTAGTCAAGTGTGACTTTATAGAGAATACTATCACGGGACAGAATCTGTGTTTCAAACTTAGGACTTTCCGCTGTACCTGTCACTTTAGCGCCGGTGTTATAGAACTGCTCAATGGTTCCTTTCTCTTCGTCATAGAGGTCGATAACGCCTAACTCGGAGATATCCTTGTAGGTGTGTCCGGGTTCAGCTTCCTCATAGAGGATGATTTGGAAGTTATAATGGTCGTTGTGACCCGAATAAAGCATAACGTTCCAACTCGAGATATAAGTGATAACGAGATTATGGAAGTTCAGTTCAATGGTCTGCTTGGGTTCAGGCATCAAGTGTTTGAAAGTCACGCGATAGCAGTGCCCATCGTAGGCGTACATATCTCCGTAAGCAATATATTCCAACTCGGTTGGTCCTTGCTCTACCCTACCATTCAGCACTTTGCCGACTTCGATGCCCTCAACTTTGCTATTCGAGTGGTAGCAATAGATACCCGTTCGCAGGTCATAACCGTACGTATTGATGAGCACATCCTTCGGGTCGATATCGCCCACGATATTCATCGAACTAACATAGAGTTGATACTCCATTGAGTCTTTGCGGCCGATGAAATACCAATAACCGTGACCACTATAGTAGCGCTCGTCTTGGAAATCGGTGGTTTCTAAAACAACATCAATGGTATCAATGCAAGC
>JAKSNE010000143.1 GCA_024400135.1 Paludibacteraceae bacterium | reverse complement strand
CGTTTGATAAAGCCCTCTTTGACGAGGAACGGCTCATACACATCCTCTATCGTTCCTGCATCCTCACCCATTGCCATCGCGATGTTATTCAGTCCCACAGGTCCGCCTTTGAACTTATCCATAATCGTGAGTAGCAGTTTGTTATCTATCTCGTCCAGTCCGTAGGTGTCGATATTTAGACTCTCCAACGCATAGCGAGCAATTGTGATGTCGATACGCCCGTCACCCTTCACTTGGGCGAAGTCGCGCACGCGACGCAGCAACGCATTCGCTACACGAGGCGTTCCTCTACTGCGACGCGCAATCTCACAAGCCGCCGAACTGTCAATGTCTATTCCGAGCAACTTAGCAGAACGAGTAACAATACCCGCCAACACGTCTGCATCGTAATATTCGAGGTGACAGTTGATACCAAAACGAGCGCGAAGAGGGGAGGTTAGTAGTCCCGAACGGGTCGTCGCGCCAATCAGCGTGAAGTGATTGAGGTCGATCTGTATCGTGCGAGCCGACGGACCTTTGTCTATCATGATATCGATACGATAGTCCTCCATTGCCGAATAGAGGTACTCCTCCACCACGGGCGAGAGACGGTGTATCTCGTCAATAAACAGCACATCGTTCGGTTCGAGCGAGGTCAGCAGACCGGCAAGGTCACCGGGTTTGTCGAGCACCGGACCCGAGGTTATTTTGAATCCTACGCCTAACTCATTGGCGATAATGTTCGATAGTGTGGTCTTACCCAGTCCCGGAGGACCAAAAAGCAGCACGTGGTCCAAACTCTCGTGACGTAACTTAGCGGCTTCTACGAAGATCTTGAGGTTACTCACAATCTTACTCTGTCCCGCAAAGTCGTTAAAACGCAAGGGACGCAACGCGTTGTCTTGTTCTTTCTCGTTTAGTTGAGAATGTATGTCGAAATCATTTTCCATAGTTCGTAACTTGTCTAAATATCTCCTCCAAAGTCTTTTGTCCTTCAGCGCAGCGGTCTTTCAGCGATAGCGGTAGCCCGCAGGGCGTTTCAGCGGAATCGTATTTGACGCTTCCGCGGTCCAAGATTATCACTCTCGTACACACTTCCGCCACATCCTCCAGCCGATGCGTCGATAAAATCGTTATCCTTTGTCTTTCAGCGCAGCGGTCTTTCAGGGCTTCGCCCGGTCTTTCTGCTATCAGCCCTCTAATCTCCACCACTTGATTGGGATCCAGTCCCGTCGTTGGTTCGTCTAATATCAGCAGTTCGGGGTTGCCGAGCATGGCTTGGGCTATGCCTACGCGTTGGCGGTAGCCTTTACTCAGTTCTCCGATACGTTTATTCGCCATCGGCATCAGTCCCACCTTCTCCATCATCTCCTCCACGCGTCTTTCAGCGCAGCGGTCTTTCAGGGCTTTGCCCGGTCTTTCAGCGAAGCGGTCCATCATCCCAAGATACTCTCTCACATACATATACTCGTACAGCGGATTGAGTTCGGGCAGGTAGCCGTGGGTGGTGGGGGCGACGACGGTACCGCTGGTTGGTTTCCATAGACCGAGAAGAATTTTCATCAACGTTGACTTGCCTGCACCGTTAGGTCCGAGCAGTCCCACGACCTCTCCGTCCTCGATGTCGAGGCAGATATCGTGTAGCACTTCCTGCTTCCCTAAAACCTTATATAAATGGTCTATATGTATGGGCATAATCCGTCAAATATAAATCAGGCTGCAAAGGTACGACTTTTTTTCGATATATGCAAGAAAAATGTGTAAAAAAAATGAGAATGCAAGATTAGTATAAAAAGCCTATCATCCAAAGTGGAATTTTGTTTCCAATAGGAAATTCGATGTCATCAGCCAAAATGAAGGAATTAGGCAGATTGGCTATATGCTTATATTTTTTATCTGCTCCACCCACCTCAAAACGATAGGTTCCATTTACAAGAAAATCACCTTGCTTCTTGCCAAATTCTACACTATGTTGGAACATCAACTGATTGACTGCAAATGTCTCCCTCACCGTTCCAAGCTCAACAGGATGCGTGGCTAAGGCATACAACATATTGGTATTCTCAATATAAATCTTGTCCGGCTTTTGCATCTTTTTTATATTGAGCAAGTCACTATATAACAAGTTCAACAGTTGGGCATTGCTAAGATGTCCTAAGTAAGCAAGAATCGTCGTACGCGGTAGTGCGCTCTGTACGGACATTTTTGAAATATCTACCTCATACGGAACTGCAGAGGCTAACATATTCATCATAGCACGAATCTTACGAGTATTGCCTAAATCAATTTTACAGATACGCGGCATCTCGTCTTCAATAACTTGGCGTATCACATTGTTTATGGTATAGTAGTAGTCCACCGCGTTCCGTTTGTAATAGGGATAGTAGCCATATTGAAGATACTCTTTGAAAAGTCCTAACGGTCTGAAATCAGCAGGGCACGCATCTATCAATTTATGAGGAGCTGATAACAAATCTTCAAGAGTAAAAATAGGCAAATTGATACCTTTGTAAAACTGTAGAAATTCTCGAAAACTGAGTCCTTGTATATCATGATTAATGCAGCGACGACTAAGATCGACATTGCCTGTCATAAGACTAAGAAGACTACTCCCACTAATGACAACGCGCATATTAGGATAGAAATCATAGATTTCCTTTATCTCTCTGCTCCAATTGGCATATTTATGTACTTCATCCAAAAACAGATGTTTTCCGCCCATCTTGTAAAACGAATCTGCTAAATCAAGAATGGAGTGATTCGCAAAATAATTGGTATCAAGCGAACAATATAACACTTGACGGTCGCCGATCTCGTAATGAGAGCGGATATATTGCAGCATCATCGTGGATTTACCAACACCTTTAGCACCTCTAATAGCCAAAAGTTGGGCTTCCCAATTAATCATTTTAGCACAATCTCTCACCATCTCCATGGGAGTGAGCCTAAGTAATTGTTCTTGAAGTTGAAATAATCTTTCCATAACTATAATGTTTGTCTTATATTACAAAAAATAACTAATTTTGTTGTGTGTATCAAACAGATTTTGATATATTTTGTATGATGTGTAAAACAAAATCCGCTGCAAAGGTACGACTTTTTTTCGATATATGCAAGAAAAATGTGCAGATTTTT
>JAKSNE010000142.1 GCA_024400135.1 Paludibacteraceae bacterium | reverse complement strand
TCTCGGGGTTGCGATGGTTGTTTTTAGGTGCAGAATCGTTCGGTCATCCTACGGTGACGTCTCTGTACGCCCTCTTGCAAGTGCAATGGAGGTTCCTATGAGATTCCTATGAGGTTCCTATCAGGTTCCTATCGGGTTCCGTTACCGGAGGCGGGCAGGAGCACGGCGGAAGGGCGGAAGAGAGAAAGGGAAGAGAGGCGGAAGGGCGGAAAGGCGGAAGAGCAGAAAGCGGAGAGAGAGGAGAGATAGGATTTTTACTTCCTAATTTTCTCGATATAGAAGACCCAGAAAAGGAAGAGGATGCCGTAGAAAAGGTACTTGAAGATATAGGTGTGAAGCAACTCAAACCACTCGGGGTGGAACTCCATAAACGCCGTTATCGCTGAGATACGAGCGAGGTTGATGAGGTGAATGAGGAGGCAGCCTAAAGGAACAAACCAGAGTTTGTTCCAGTTTAGAGTGGAGAGTTTAGAGTTTAGAGTAGTTTTAGAGTTTAGAGTTAAAAGTTTGTAATTAGGGGTGGTGAGGATCAGGCAGAACCAGATGAACATCTGCTTGAGGGGGGTGCAAGACCAAACAATACGCGTGCCACCGCCATCAACGAAACGCATCGTTACATCGTCCGTCATCACTAACGTGTCCCGAAAAGTATGCACAATAGCATAAACAACCTTAGCTATATAACGCGCATACGCGTCGAACATCGCCGTTGCGTCTAACCCAAACCACGTCACAACCCCTACTCCACCCTCGTCGCCATGAACCATCAACTTCCACACCCAATTGGCGAGAAGTAATGTGGATGTGAAAACAAGCACATCCACGATAGGCGCAAAATGCGCCGATCGCTTCGCTGAAAGACCGCTTCGCTGAAAGACCGGCTTCGCCTGAAAGAAGGATTGTTTAGATACAGGTCTTGGCATAAGGGACGAGGTCGAGGGAACAGAAATCGTGATCAAGGTATTTGAAATAACCCGCTTGGGCAATCATGGCGGCATTATCGGTCGTAAACGAGAAAGGCGGGATAAACACTTCCCAACCATAACGTTTACCATAATCGAGGAAGGCTTGACGCAAACCGCTATTCGCACTCACACCTCCGGCAACCGCTACTTGCTTAATCTTCAAGTCCTGTGCCGCTTTCTTGAGTTTGCGCATAAGAATATCAATGACCGTCGTTTGCAAGCTGGCGCAGAGGTCTGCCTTGTGGTCTTCGATGAAGTTCGGATTGAGTTTGAGGTTATCGCGAACGAGATAGAGAAAACTCGTCTTCAGTCCCGAGAACGAGTAATCATAGCCCGGCATATTCGGTTTGGCAAGCGGGAAAAGCGAGGCATCGCCTTCTTTGGCGAGTTTATCTATCCACGGACCACCCGGGTAAGGCAAGCCCATCACCTTAGCGCACTTATCGAACGCCTCTCCGGCAGCGTCATCAATGGTCTGACCAATGATGGTCATCTTGTTGTATGCCTCTACTTTCACAATCTGACTGTTACCGCCACTAACCAGCAAGCACAAGAACGGATACTTTGGATGTTTAATGACCACATCCTTCAAACTGGGAACCGATGCCTTGTACTCCTCAGAGGGTTCAACGAAATGTGCCATAATGTGACCTTGCAGGTGGTTGACTTCGATGAGGGGAATATTGAGACTGAGGCTCAGCCCTTTCGCAAAAGACGTACCCACGAGCAGACTTCCCAATAGTCCGGGACCGCGCGTGAAAGCGATAGCACTGACATCCGCAGCCGTCAGATGGGCACGACTAAGAGCCGTATCCACGACCGGTACGATATTCTGTTGGTGGGCACGCGAGGCGAGTTCCGGAACCACCCCACCAAACTCTTCGTGAACCTTCTGCGAGGCAGTGACATTACTCATCAACAAACCATCCTTAATGACCGCTGCTGAGGTGTCGTCACAACTTGATTCGATAGCTAATATAACCATTATATTTACGATTTGACTATTTACAATCTACAATTTTCAATAAATTTGCTGCAAAATTACACTTTTTTTTGCATATAACAAAATTTTTTTGTAACTTTGTGCGCTAATTTGGATAAAATACTATGCGCATATACTTTTTTCTTATAAGGATAGCCGCTTTTTTCGGCCATAAAAAGGCTAAGTTACTGGTAGAAGGTCAGGCAAAAACTCTTCAGCTTTTGCGCCAAGAAGAAGCAGCAAAATGGCAGAACGCTATTTGGTTTCACGCCGCCTCGGTGGGAGAGTTTGAACAAGCAAGGCCGATTATAGAGGCGATATACGCCTCGACCGCTGCGCTGAAGGAACAAGGAACAAGGACAAAGGACGAAAAACCTAAAATGATCTTGACGTTCTTCTCGCCGTCGGGTTACGAGATGCGTAAGAACTACGATAAGGTCGATGGCGTATTCTATCTGCCTTTCGCCACGCATCGCAATGCGGTGGAGTTCCTGACACTGCTCAAACCGAAGATGGCTATCTTCATCAAATACGAGTTTTGGCCGGCTTACCTCAAGGAACTCCAACGCCGTGCTATTCCGACCTATAGTGTGTCGGCTATCTTCCGTGAGAACCAACTGTTCTTCAAGCCTTGGGGCGGAGCCTATCGGTCGTTGTTGCACTGTTTTACCAAACTCTTTGTGCAAGACGAGACCTCGAAGACGCTATTGGCGAAGTTCAATATCGACGACGTCGAAGTGACGGGCGATACACGGTTTGACCGAGTGACGGAGGTGGCGAGTGTTCCCAAAGAGCTGCCGCTCTTGGAACAGTTTAGAGTTGAGAGTGTAGAGTGTAGAGAAGTTGAGAGTGTAAAGTTGAAAGTGCTAATGGCGGGGAGTACGTGGCCGGAGGATGAGGAGTTATTGGCGCGATATGTTCGAGAGCATGAGGATGTGAAGTTAGTGCTTGTGCCGCACGAGATAGACGAAGAACACTTGCACCGTATCTTCCAGATCTTCCAAGGGGAGTTTGTGCGCTATACACAGGCTACACCTATGAACATCCAACACACCCGGGTGCTCGTAGTCGATACAATGGGACTGCTATCCTCGCTCTACCGTTACGCTGATGTGGCGTATATCGGTGGCGGATTTGGTGTAGGTATCCACAACACGTTAGAGGCGGCTGT
>JAKSNE010000141.1 GCA_024400135.1 Paludibacteraceae bacterium | reverse complement strand
TGGTGTCTCGGTTGTAGAGCAAGGTACCACGAATGGTAATGTAACGGACTTGGATGGTTATTTCTCGCTGAACTTACAGCAAGCCAACCCTGTCTTACAACTCTCGTATGTGGGTTATACAACCCTTGAGGTTCCTGTTTCGCGTAAAGGTTCATTAGGTGTTATCTCGATGGAAGCCGAGACGGTGGGATTGCAAGATATCACGATCACGGGTCAGATGGCTGTCTCTCGTAAGACACCTATTGCGGTCAGCCAAGTGACCGCATTAGACATTGAGCAAAAAGTAGTCAACGGCGAGTTTGTTGAGATTCTCAAATCGACACCGGGTGTTCACTATAACCGCGAAGGTGGCGGTTGGGGAGATGCCGAGATCTATATGCGTGGTTTTGACAACACGAATATCGCCGTCTTGGTCAATGGTGTACCGATGAACGGAATGGAAGACAGTAAAGTCTATTGGTCCAACTGGCAAGGACTGAGCGATGTGACCTCAGTGATGCAGACCCAACGTGGTATAGGTGCCAGTAAGATGAGTGCCGCCTCCGTGGGTGGAACGATTAACGTTATCACCAAAGGTATTGATGCCAAGAAAGGCGGTTCGCTCAGTTATGCGATGGGCAATGACGGATTTAACAAGGTGCTTTTCTCTGTTTCCACAGGACTGATGAACAATGGTTGGGCGGTCACCATCTTAGGCGGTCGCACATGGGGAAATGGTTATATACAAGGAACGTCCTTCACCGGATATAACTATTTTGTCAATATCTCCAAACGCATCAATGATCGTCACCAGTTATCCCTCACCGGTTTTGGTGCGCCTCAAGAGCACTATCAACGCGCATACCAAAACGGCTTGACAATGTCGGAGTGGAACAGCATTAAGAAATACATGAAGGATGGTGTTCATTGGACACGTTACAACCCGATGGTCGGAACGTTGAACGGCAAAGAGTTCAACTCCAATAAGAATGTTTATCATAAACCGCAGATATCGCTGAATCACGTTTGGCAGATTGACCATAAATCCAGTCTGAGTTCGACAGCGTACGTGAGTATCGGTCGTGGTTACGGCTGGACCGCGGAAGCCGGTCTCAACTCGACCCATAGCTATTCGGATCTGACCTCCGCAGCCACGTATGGCAAACTGAAGAAGATCTTTTGGAATGACGAGAATGGTACTTTTGCTTACGACCAGGTTGTAGCCGAAAACAAGGCGAGCGAATATGGTTCCCAATTGGTTCTCTGTCAAAACCGCAACTACCACAACTGGGTAGGTGTGACTTCCACGTATGCCAATCGTTTTGCGGATTGTGTTGATTTTACTGCCGGTATAGATATCCGGTACTATGAGGGTGTACATAATGCTACTATCTGCGACTTGTTAGGCGGCGATTATTACATCGATGCCACCCGCAGCGGTAGTGCTATCAAGGCAGAAAACAATAGCCGCAAGAACGATGAGAACTGGGTATATCAAAAACTCGGTGTGGGCGATGTCTGCTATCGCGACTACACAGGTTATGTAGTACAAGAAGGTGCTTTCGTACAAGCCGAATACAGTAAGAACCAGTGGTCGGCTTTCCTTAATGGTTCGTTCAATGTGAACCACTATTGGAAATATGACCGTTACTATTACGACGAGCAACACGCTAAGTCGGATAAGTTACATTTCGTTGGCGGAACGATTAAGGCGGGTGCCAATTACGCTATCACCAAGAACCACAACGTGTTTGTCAATGTGGGTTATATCTCTCGTGCGCCTAAGTTTGATAAGGGTGCATTCATGAATGCCTCTACATCCAATGTGGTGAACAAGAACGCCAAGAACGAACAATCCGCCAGTGTGGAAATCGGTTATGGTTTCCACAACCAATACGTCAACATCGCCCTCAATGGTTATTTCACCGAGTGGATGGATAAGACCATGACCGCCTATACTACGCTTGATAACCAGTCGCAAGGCTATATCAACATGACGGGTGTGAGTGCTTGCCACTATGGCGGTGAGTTGGAGATTAAAGCTCGTCCGGCTAAGTGGGTTGAATTAGGAGCGATGTTATCCGTTGGTAACTGGACGTGGGACAAGGATAGCGTACTCGGTTATTTCTATGACGAACAGGGTACCCCTGTTACCAAAGAAGGTAACTTCACTACCGCCGGTGCCGAGGATCACGCGTGGGCGCGCATAAATATGAAAGGAATCAAAGTCGGTGGTGCGGCACAAACAACGGCGAACTTCTCCGCCACCTTCTTCCCCTTCAAGGGTTGCAATATCGGTGCGGAATATACGTTATACGACCGCAACTATAGTTACTACAGTTTCTCGGGCAGTAACCTAAGCATCAATAAGACCGTCAATGTGATGGCTCCTCTACGTCTGCCGACGGGTGGTCAGTTGGATTTGCACGCCAGCTACTCTTTCCCGTTGGGTAAGTGCCACGCAACGATTGCAGGAAATGTTTCTAACGTACTTAATCAGATTTACATTGAGAAAGCGTGGAACCCCTCTACGGTTACCAGCGCATCGGTTACAGAAGCAACAATGGATAATATCTATATGTTCTTCGCGTATGGCAGAACATGGAACATTCGACTCAAACTAAACTTCTAACTTCGCAATATTTATGATTATGAAAAAGAATATATTTTTCTCGTCTCTCGTTTCTTGCTTAGCCTTTTCGGCATTGTTTCTCACCTCTTGCGAGGACTGGTCGATGAAACAAATTGAAAAAGAGTTAAAAACCACTGATTTGACCATCCAAGATGCACGGTCGTTTGTCTATGACATGACGGCTCAAGACTATGCTGCGGTAGCCGATAACAAAACCAATATCGCTATTGCTTTAGGCTTAGATGATGACTCTACGGCTTATCGGGCATTACAACAAGTGAAAACCGACAAGTGCTTCACCGATGAGGCTTCGGCAGACACCTATATCCCGGCTTTCTTAAAGAACCTCTTCCCCCAATTATCCGTAGGCGCACAAGCGGTAGTGAACTTTACCCAACTATCGGGCAAATCAACGTACCAAAAACCCTTTAATGCGGCTTCGGCTTATACCTTAACAGAGGATGATTATCGCGCTATCTGGGGTGGTCGCGGGGCTGACTATCTTGCTCCTACCGCCGAGACACAACTGCCCGATTTCTTAGCCT
>JAKSNE010000140.1 GCA_024400135.1 Paludibacteraceae bacterium | reverse complement strand
GTAACGTAGCTATCGATGCCGCTCGCGTGGCTAAACGCAGTGGTGCTGCCGAAGTAACGATGTGCTCGCTGGAGTCGTGGGATATAATGCCCGCTTCGTTAGAAGAACGCACGGAAGCACAAGAGGACGGTGTAACCTTAAACCCGGGGTGGGGACCTGTCGAAGTCATTGCCAAGGACGACAAAGTGGCAGGAATCACCTTCAAACGTTGTACCTCGGTCTTCGACGAGAACCACCGCTTTGCGCCTACGTTTGATGAAACCGAGACCCTCTCTTTGGAGGCAGATACGGTGATCTTCGCTATCGGTCAGACCGTGGAACTCAAGAACTTACTCGCCAACACGAAGGTCGAGTTCACGCGCGGTGTCTATCCCGTAGCCGATAAACTGACTTACCAGACGGCTGAACCCGATATCTTTGTAGGTGGTGACTGCTATACCGGACCTAAGTTCGCTATTGACGCTATCGCCGCAGGTAAAGAGGCGGCTGAGTCCTTGCACCGTTTCGTACAACATGGTCACATGACTATTGGTCGTAACCGTAGGGACTTCATCGAACTGGATAAGTCGAATATCGTTGTACCGCAATACGACAACGGCTCGCGTCAAGTGGCAGGCGTTAACAAGGACGCTAAGCCGTTTAGCGAGTACCATCTCACCCTTACTGAGGAGCAAGTTCGCAAAGAGACGGCGCGTTGCTTAGGTTGTGGTGCTTCCGTAGTGGATCCGCATAAGTGTATCGGTTGCGGTATATGTACTACGAAGTGTAGCTTTGACGCTATCCACCTGCATCGCGAACTGCCCGAGGCAAGTAATATGGTTGTCAGCGAGGATAAGTTCAGCGTTATCTTACCTTATATGCTTAAACGAGCAAAGAACATCTTACTCAAGCGTAAACCGAAAGAATAATGCACGAATTAGGAATCGTCTTTTATATCATCAAGGATGTCAAGAAAGTGGCGGTGGAGAATAACGTCAACCACGTCACGAAAGTCACGATGGATATCGGTCAGGTGTCTCTCATCGTCCCCGAATACCTCGTGGACTGTTGGAAATGGGCGGTGACAAAAGAACCCTTGCTCACGGATTGTGAACTGGTGATTAACACCCTTCCGGCGGTCACGTACTGCGAACATTGTAAAAGCGAATATCCGACTGTTCAACATGGCAAAATATGTCCTCATTGCGGCAGCGACCAGACGTATCTTCTCCGCGGCAACGAGGTCGAAATCAGAGAAATAGAAACCAATGACTCATAACTCATAATTCATAACTCATAATTCATAACTCATAATTCATAATTCAAAATTCAATATGGCTTGTTTTATCGTTCCTTTAACCCAAGCGGTAGCGACAACGTTGTACCGCAAACACACCTCTCGTCCTTCATCTACTATCACTCAGGCGCTTCCTCGTTTGGAGGCAATGCTGTACGGCGGTACGGCAATGCTCGTAGTGGATCATATCTTGTCGGGCGAGGTTATTCCTGCTTTCCCCTTCTTTACGGCTCTCACGGTGTCAGGAGGCGCTTTGGAGATGCTTAAGGAGATGGTGACGGTAGGTCTTCCTATGTCACTTATCGTTACAGCTATTTGGGCTGTATCGTATGTTTTTCAAAAATCAAAATTAACTCAAAATTCTTAATTCAACATTCTTAATTTTCTAAAGTTATGTTATTTAATGTCTATGGAGAGCACGCCCTCGTACAATGGGGGATGATGCTGGCAGTCCTTATCGGACTCATCTTGTTCAACGAGTTTTCTCGTCGTACTAAATGGGGTGGAATCATCACTTTTGGTGTTATTCCGATGGCCCTTACTATTTATTTCTTAGCCATCGCTATTGGTGCTAAGACCGGTGCTGAATGGGTAGTTAACAACCCGACGCACGAGTACATGCGTGGCTGGTTCCACTATGCTAAACTGTATGCTTCCCTCACGGGCTGTATCGGTTTTATGCTCATCAAGTACGAGTGGGGTATTGGTAAACAACACTGGTTCCGTTGCTTCCCGTTCGTTATTGTGGCTATTAACATCCTGATTGCTGTTGTCAGCGACTTCGAGACCGCTGCTCGTGGTTGGAACTGCTGGTTCCTTTCTAACGAAGGCGTTTGGTTGTATGGTGGTTGGCACAACGTGATGAACGGTATTGCCGGTATCCTGAATATCCTCTGTATGACCGCTTGGTGGTCGGTTTATTCGTCTAAGGATAAGACCGATATGCTGTGGCCGGATATGACGTGGGTTTATATCATTGTTTACGATGTATGGAACTTCGCTTACACGTATAACTGCTTGCCTACTCACTCTTGGTTCTGCGGTATCGCTCTGCTTCTCGCTCCTACTATCGCAGCTCTTTGCTGGAACCGTGGTGGTTGGATTCAAAACCGTGCTAACACCCTCTGCATCTGGTGTATGTTCGCTCAAGTCGTGCCTTTGTTCCAAGAATGGCTCGTTAACCAAGGTGGTAAACACAACGTATGGGCTACCCTGCCTTCGCTCTATGTAGGTAATGTATTACCGGAGGTTGGTACCGCTGAGGCTCCTATCGCTATTGGTACTATCAGCCACGCTGCTGCTGATCCTACGGCTATCACAATCGTTAGTGCTTTGGCATTGATCGTTAACACCGCTGCTTTCGCGTATATCATGTACCAAGCTTGCAAGCGTCACATCAATCCTTACACCACCGATGTCTTTGTAAATCAAAAGTACTACAAAGATGCCGTTGCTCGTATGGCATAATTTAAAGATTAGACCTCACAGGAATACTTAGGACTCCCTATATTTCCTAGTTCTTCTAGAAAAAAAGCGAAAAAAATCAACGTTTTTCGCTTTTTTCTTGCATATATCAGAAAAAAGTTGTACCTTTGCAGTCGAAATTACTCTTTTGAATCATATTAACCCTCTCTCCCAAAACCAATGGGGGGGGGTAATTTGTTGAAAATCAACAAGTTATAAATCTGAAGTCGTTAACTCGACTTTGGCTTTGTGTATTTTGTGAATATACAACTAACAATAATTATTAACAAACTTAAAAAATTAAAGCTTATGAGAAAACTATTTTCTATTTTTGCAGCCCTGACGCTAAGCGTCGGACTGTGGGCAGATGCTACATACAAGGCTGAAGGAAGTAAGTTGATGGCTTATGGTGTAGGCAGTTACACAGAAA